>CAWULH010000004.1:0-26534 GCA_963923215.1 uncultured bacterium | reverse complement strand
TAAACGAAGTGCAGTAGTTGATCCATAGAAACCTGCTCCAACAACAGTGACTTTTCCTGATCTTGCCATTTTTACTCGCTTCTCTTCTTATTTAATGAGTGAAGTTTACTTCCCATGTGGCAGTGTGAGTGCCACCACAAAAAGCGTAATTGCTACTGCTAATGGAATTACTAGTTCAATTTTTCGCTTCTTTTTTGATAATTCAAACCTGAAATATGTGGCTGCTGCGCTCCCAACCGAAATTGCAATCGCACCACTTCGTACATATCCGATTATTCCAAGTAGTACACCAATTGCTATAAGGCCATAACTTAATTTCAAATTCATTTATCAGCCATCTCAACAACATTTTGAAGAAGCATGGCTCTTGTCATCGGACCTACACCTCCAGGCATAGGAGCGAAATAGGAAGCCTTATCTGAACAACTTGGATCAATATCTCCAAGTAATCCATTCTCAGTTCTTGTAATCCCAACATCAATCAATACCGAACCATCTTTAATGGATTCAGGCTTTAAGAAATGTGGATTTCCAATTGCTGCAATAACAATATCGGAACTTCGAGTCAGCATAAATGCATCCTTGGTTGCAGTATGAGTAATAGTTACTGTTGCATCAATACCTTTTTTGGAAAGTAATAAAGCAAGAGGACGACCTACAGTTAAACCTCTTCCCATCACAACAACCTGCGAGCCTTTTAAAGGAATCTGATACCGATTTAATAATTCAACTATTCCCTTCGGTGTGCATGGGAGCGGTGCAGCTTGACCAATAACCAATTTACCCAAATTTAAAGGATGTAAGCCATCTGCATCTTTATTTGGATCAATACTCTCCAAAATCAAGTTTGTATTCATACCTTTTGGTAGCGGAAGCTGAACAATGTAACCAGTACATTCAGTTGAATTATTCAAATCTTTAATAGCGGCTAAAACATCTGCCTGAGTTGCACTTTGAGGAAGATCTATGCGAATTGATTGAATTCCGACTTCAGCGCAATCTTTATGTTTTCCATTCACATATGAGTGAGAACCAGGATCATCTCCAACAAGGATTGTGCCAAGCCCCGGCTTCTTGCTCATTTTAGAGACTCTAGTTTTTAATTCGGATTTGATAATCGCAGCTGTTGCTATGCCATCCAGAATTATGCTCACTAAGACATCCTATTAGGAGTGGGAGAAGTGACGAACTCCGGTGAAGAACATTGGAATATTTGCCGCCTTTGCAACTGCAATAACCTCTTCATCACGGACTGAACCACCTGGTGCTACTACTGCGCAAACTCCGCCTTCAATAAGAATCTGTAAACCATCTGCAAATGGGAAGAAGGCATCGCTAGCTGCAACACTTCCATTTGCCAGGTCTCCGGCACGATTTATTGCAAGTTTTGCGGAATCAACACGATTTACCTGTCCCATGCCAATGCCAACAGCCGAAGTATTTCGCGCAAGAAGGATTGCGTTGCTCTTAACTGCACGAACACTTCGCCAGGCAAAAATTAAATCTTTCAATACTTCATTACTAACTTTGCCTCCAGAAACTTGTTTCCAATTTTCTGGAATATCACCATCAGCATCTATCAAATCCGTATCTTGAATCAAAATACCTCCAGAAATAGGTCGTAGCTCTTCTGGATTGATGTCGAATCCTTCAATTTCCAAGATCCTAATTGAAGGTTTCTTACTTAATATTTCGATAGCCCCTTCTTCATATCCGGGGGCTATAACAACTTCAGTGAAAATTTCAGAAAGTTTCTCAGCCATCGCTCGAGAAATCCTCCGATTAGCGGCCACCACTCCACCAAATGCTGAAATCGGATCACATTCATGGGCATGCACGTATGCAGTTGCAATATCTGAAGCGGTGGCAATTCCACATGGATTTGCATGTTTAATTATTGCAACACAGGGTTCACTATGATCATATGCTGCACGGATAGCAGCATCAGCATCGGTGTAATTATTAAAAGACATTTCTTTTCCATGATGCTGTTTTGCAGATGCAATCCCACCACCAAATTTTGATTTATATACTGCAGCATGTTGATGTGGATTTTCGCCATAACGAAGATCTGAGATCTTCTCCCAAATATCAGCCCGCCAATCATTTACATCTAATTCTCCTGCCAACCACTGCGCAATTGATACGTCATATTCTGCGGTTTTTTGGAAAGTTAGCATCGCCAATTTGGCCCGCTCCGCAACTGTAAATCCACCCTTTTTTATTGCATTCTTTAATTCTTCGTACTGGTTTGGATCACTTATTACTGCAACGGATTTGTGATTCTTTGCGGCACCGCGCAACATACTAGGTCCACCAATATCAATCTGCTCGATGCACTCTTCATATTCCGCGCCACTTGCTACCGTCTGGCTAAATGGATACAAATTAATAATAATTAAATCAAAAGGTTCTATCTTGGCATCTTCCAATTGGGATAGGTGCTCTGGATTATTCTGATCAGCCAGAATTCCACCATGAATTCTGGGGTGTAATGTTTTTACTCGGCCCCCTAACATTTCTGGAGAGCCGGTGTAATTTTCTACTGGAGTAACGGTAATTCCGGCATCTATTAATTGCTTAGCTGTGGATCCCGTTGACAAGATAGTTATCTTATTCTCGGTTAGAAATTTACCGAGTTCGATTAAACCAGATTTATCGTAGACGCTAATCAGGGCGCGACGAATTGGTTTCCGATCCACTATTTTGCTCCACTATCAATAAATTTCTGTAGCGTCTCAACAATGAGTTCGCGTTCCTTAATCTTAATGCGTTCGTGAAGAGTTTCTTCACTATCTCCAGGCTCAATCTGAACTTTACGTTGTTCAATGATTGCACCCGTATCAACGCCCTCATCTACCCAATGAACTGTAGTTCCGGTCTCTTTGGCACCTGCTGCCAGAGCATCTCGAACAGCATGAGCACCTGGAAAATTTGGAAGTAGAGCAGGATGAATATTTATCGTTCTAAATTTTTCGACAAATTCCTTATCTAAAATTCGCATAAATCCGACGCTTACTACTAAATCAGGATTTAAATCCTTAACTTTCTCAAATAATTTTTTATTCCAATCTTCTCTAGGTTCTTCAAGCGGGAGATAAATTGCTTTTATACCAGACCGCTCAGCTCGCTTTAGTGCTTGCGAATCTTTATCCGAAATTAATGCCAGAATTTCTAAATTTAGATCCGCATCAAATATTGCCTGGGCTAGGGACCCTGCCCCAGATGAGAGTAATACAATTCGTAATCTGAACATTATCTAGTTACTAACTTTCGCACTCCTTGAGGAATTATGTAAATAAAAATCGCGATAAAAAATTGTCCAAGTAAAAGTGTTACTGCTGGTACCCACCACTTAACTCCAAGGAATCCAAAAGATTTAGAAATCAGAATGCCTCCACTCTGATACCCAATTACTAAGGCGATAGGAATATAAATCCAGAAACTACCTAAAAGTTTACGTAGGCCATCACCAATTGAACTTGTCCTTCGAGTAGCATTAAATAAATTGATTATGAGAAGTAATATCGGCAAGATAAGGAAAATAAATGCAAATGGATGTCGTTGCACGGGTAATGCCGCAAGAATTGGAATTGCTGGAATGCCACTCAATTTAAATGTCAGCGGTGAAACTAAGGTCGATGTTCCAATTAAAAATCCGAATCCAGAAAAATAAGCTAGGGCGGAAATAATAATGTTTGGAAGATATAGCAACTGAATTATGACTAAAAGAATTCCACCAACCCAACCTGGCTCTATAACTGTGGTCAAAGATTTCATTACACTGAAATGGAGTACAAGAGAGATAGCTATACTTATAGCAACAACACCATAAATTATTAAACATATATTTCCAAAATATCGAAATGATTGAAAAAATTGGCCTTTGAAATTGATTGTGGAGATCAATACCAAGGCACCGGAGTAAATTGGAGCAAGGTACACAACTGGCTTTACTGTTTCGCTCTGCATTAATAATGCGGCTAAAGTCGTTATTAATCCATACCAGAGCGTTAAAAAAGATCTTGCCGCTCGCTCATTTTCTAATTCAGCAACTGCTCTTTGAAATCCACTTCGAATCGATAGAAAAGGAAGTGCAACTGCTGCAATTGGTAAGTAATTAAAGAATGTCTGGGTGTATGAGGGGGCTAGATTCAAATTAAAAGGTATTAAATGTGTGGCAAGCCAGAACCAAATAGAGGCTTTCAGAGGATCTGAAGTATTTCCAGTTTGACTGCCTGCAAGAGACCAACCAATTAATGTAATTGTTGTAATCGGAAGTAAAGAAAGGACGATACTGCGTAAGGCTTGTCTAAATGTAACAAGCAGTACGCGTGAAACCATTTTTTATCCTTTTAGAATTTTGCGCATTAATTGCGCGGTTTCACTTGGTGTCTTTCCAACCTTAACGCCAACGGCTTCTAGAGCTACCTGTTTTGCAGCAGCAGTCCCAGAAGAACCAGAGACAATCGCACCTGCGTGACCCATAGTTTTTCCTTCAGGAGCAGTAAATCCTGCAACGTATCCAACTACCGGTTTAGTCACATACTCCTTAATAAATGCTGCGGCGCGCTCTTCCGCATCACCACCAATTTCACCAATCATCACAATTGCTTCTGTTTCAGGATCATCTTGGAAAGCCTTTAAACAATCGATATGAGTAGTGCCAATAATAGGATCGCCACCAATTCCAACTGCTGTTGTGAATCCAAAATCGCGGAGTTCATACATCATCTGGTAGGTAAGAGTTCCTGACTTTGAAACTAAACCGATTTTTCCTGGTCCAGTTATATCTGCGGGAATAATTCCAATATTTGATTTACCCGGGCTAATAAGACCAGGGCAGTTTGGTCCAATAATTCTGGTTCCCTTTTCTTGTGCATATGAGAAAAAGGCTGCCGTGTCATGTACTGGAATTCCTTCAGTAATAACTACCACTAATGACATATTCGAATCAACTGCATCAATTACAGCAGCTTTTGCAAATTTAGGAGGTACGAAAACAACGGATGCATTTGCACCAGTTGCTGCCATTGCTTCTGCAACAGTATTGAATACAGGTAATGACTTACCTTCAATTTCAACGCTCTGGCCACCCTTACCTGGAGTAACTCCACCAACGATATTGGTACCGGATTTCAACATTCTTGCAGTGTGTTTACTTCCTTCAGAACCAGTCATGCCCTGAACAATTACTTTGGTATTTTCATTAATAAAGATAGCCATTATTTTGCCGCCAATTCTGCTGCGCGGGCTGCTGCCCCATCCATAGTGTCTAATTGTTCAATAAGTGGATGTGCTGCTTCGTTAAGGATGCGTCTTCCTTCAATTACATTATTTCCATCAAGGCGAACAACAATAGGTTTTGTTGCTTTATCACCCAAAATTTTCAGTGCTTGAACAATTCCATTTGCAACGGCGTCGCAGGCAGTGATTCCGCCAAATACATTTACAAATACCGATTTAACTTCGGCATCACCAAGAATAATCGAAAGTCCGTCAGCCATCACTTGAGCCGATGCACCTCCACCAATATCCAGGAAGTTTGCCGGCTTAACGCCGTATTTCTCGCCAGCGTAGGCAACAACATCGAGTGTGCTCATAACAAGGCCAGCACCATTACCAATGATTCCGACTTCGCCATTGAGCTTTACATAATTTAAACCTTTTTCTTTTGCAGCCGCTTCTAGAGGATTCGTTGCTGCATGATCAACTAATCTCTCATGGTCTGGATGACGGAACTCAGCATTATCATCAAGAGTTACTTTGCCATCTAGCGCAATTATCCGGCCATCGGAAGTCTTAACAAGTGGATTAATCTCCATGAGGGTTGCATCTTCTTTTATAAATGCTCCCCAAAGTTTCACCAAAACATCTGCGACTTGATTCTGTACATCAGTTGGAAACTGTCCTGCTTTTACTATTTCAAGGGCTTTAACTTGATCAATTCCCTTATTTGGATCTATTCCTACTCGTGCCAATTTCTCTGGAGTTTTATGTGCAACTTCTTCAATCTCCATACCACCCGCAACAGATGCCATAACTAAGAAATTTCTATTGGCACGGTCAAGAAGAATGGACATGTAGTACTCACTCTCAATTGGCGCAGCCTGTGCAATCATCACTTTATTTACGCGGTGACCTTTGATATCCATTCCAAGAATTGCAGATGCTTTCTCCTTTGCATCGGCTGCATTCTCTGCCAACTTAACTCCACCGGCTTTTCCGCGTCCACCAATCTTTACCTGTGCCTTAACAACAACTTTTCCACCCATAGATGCAGCCGCTTTCTCCGCTTCCTCAGGAGTTGAAGCAACTGCGCCAGCTAAAACTGGAACATTAAGGGATTCGAAAAGATCTCGAGCTTGGTACTCAAAGAGATCCATTAATTTCCTCCATTTGACTACCTCTACCAATCGAGAAGTACTGACAAATCTTAATAGTTATTTAGAGCTTCTCCACCGGCGCATATCGCAGCAGTAACCGCTTCTCACCATTACTTCCAAAGTCGATAGTTGCCTCTGCCCGGTCACCACTCCCTGAAACAGCAACAACTTTTCCTAAACCAAATGTGTCATGTGACACACGATCTCCAACTTCTAAGACCATCGTTGTCGAAGTTTTCTTTCCGGTTGCTCGTGGTGCTGGTCTAAATGTTGATGGGTTTAATGAAGCGCGCGATGGCGCAGGAGAATGTTGATTCCACTCAATTAATTTTTCTGGAATTTCATTTAAAAATCTTGATTCCGGATTATAAGTTGGCGCGCCCCAACTAGTTCGATACTGCGATCTTGATAAATAAAGTCTATGTTGAGCGCGAGTTAATCCAACATATGCAAGTCGCCGTTCTTCCTCAAGTTCATTTTTGTCACCGAGAGTTCTATTGTGCGGAAAAATTCCCTCTTCCATTCCAGTTAAAAATACTGTTGGGAACTCTAAACCTTTTGCAGTATGTAAAGTCATTAAAGTAACGACGCCACCATGATCTTCGCCATCTGGAATTTGATCTGAATCTGCAACCAATGAGACATCTTCCAAAAATCCTTGGAGAGAAATTTCGTCACCTTCCTCAACTTCTCCCTCTTCGTATTCGATAGCAACAGATATTAATTCTTGGAGGTTTTCAACTCGCCCCTCATCTTGTAAATCATCACTCTTCTCAAACTCGGCTAGTAATCCAGATTGTTCTAGAACTGCCTGGGCTATGACAGATGGTCTTACTTTTGCTTCAAGTAAAGTCTGTAAACTGCTTATTAAATCGATAAATCCTGAAATAGCAGATACCGATCTTGCTGGAACAGTTGATATTGAATTTACATTCTTAAGTGCTTTCCAGAACGAAAGTCCTTCATTACGACTAAATAGGTCAACACTATCCAGAGCCCGATCGCCAATTCCACGTTTTGGAGTATTGATTATCCGACGTAGTGATACTTCATCTTCAGGATTAACTATTACCCTTAAATAAGCAAGAAAATCTTTTACTTCTTTCCGTTCATAGAACCTGACACCACCAACGACTTTATAAGGTATTGAAGATCGTAGAAATGATTCCTCAAAAACGCGAGACTGGGCATTTGTCCGGTAAAAAATTGCGGTATCACCTGGGTTTGAAATACCTTCATCACGGAGACGTTTAATTTCTCCGATTATGTAATCCGCCTCATCATGTTCATCTTCTGCCACATAACCTTTAATGATGTCACCCGCACCAGATTCGGACCAGAGATTCTTATCTTTTCTTCCTTCGTTATTTGAAATTACCGCATTGGCTGCCGAAAGAATATTCTGAGTTGAACGATAGTTCTGCTCCAGAAGAATGGTGGTTGCATCAGTGAAATCATCTTCAAATTGCAAAATATTTCGAATATTGGCACCGCGAAATGCATAGATAGATTGATCTGAATCGCCTACAACACAGAGTTCTGCCTGTGGGAATCCATCATATATAACGCCCACCAATTCGCGAATCAACACATACTGAGCATGATTTGTATCTTGATACTCATCGACAAGAATATGTTTGAATCGAGACCGGTACTTTGCCCTAACTTCTGGATGTCTCTGAAATAATTCAACAGTTCTTCCAATTAAATCATCAAAATCCATGGCATTCGCATTGGTCAAACGCTTCTGGTAGTGCGTGAATACTTCAGCAACGATTTCATCAAATTGATTCTTTACAGTTTGTGCAAAATCAGCAGGTCCCATTAATTCATTTTTGGCATCTGAAATAAGTCCAGCTATTGCCCTTGAGTTATATCGCTTTGGATCTAAATTCATATCTTTCATTACCAAAGTAACTAAACGTAATGAATCAGAGGCATCATAAATTGTGAAAGAGTTCGAATAACCAAGTGCTTGGGCATCACTTCTTAGAATCCGAACACATGCTGAGTGAAAAGTTGAAACCCACATTGCTTTGGCTCGATTGCCAACCAATTCAATAACTCGCTCTTTCATCTCATTCGCGGCCTTGTTGGTGAAGGTAATTGCAAGTACCTCGTAAGGAGCTACATTCCGTTCCCCTAGAAGATAAGCAATACGGCGCGTTAGAACTCTCGTTTTGCCGGAGCCAGCGCCTGCAATAACTAGAAGTGGCGTGCCAGAATGGGTAACAGCTGCCTGCTGTTGCGGATTTAACCCATCCAAAATAGACATTAGGCGATTCTAACTATTAAACATCTGCCAAGATTGGATACATGAGCCCGCTCGATGATTCGGAAATAAAAAGAGTCCTAGTAGTTACTGCACATCCGGATGACCTAGATTTTGGAGCCGGTGGAAGTATTGCAGGGTGGACTGATAAAGGTGTTGAAGTCTCTTATTGCATCATGACTAACGGTGATCAAGGCGGTGAAGATCCAACTATTCCTCGCACTGAAATGCCCAAGATAAGACAGCGGGAACAACGTGAAGCAGGAAAAATTCTTGGTGTATCAAATATAACTTTCTTAAACCATGTTGATGGTTGGCTTGAACCAACTATTGAAAGACGGAAAGAAGTAGTTAGAGAGATAAGAAAAACTAGGCCTGACCGTATGGTCATTCAAAGTCCAGAGCGTAATTGGGATCGACTTTTTTCAAGTCATCCAGATCATTTAGCTGCTGGTGAAATTGCTATTCAGGCGGTATATCCAGATTCACGGAATGCCTTTGCTTTTACAGATTTATTACATGATGAGGGTTTGGAGCCTTGGCGCGTACGTGAAGTCTGGGTGATGTCCCATCCAACTCCAAATCATTTTGTAGATATAAGTAAAACTTTTGATCGAAAGATCCAAGCATTAAAGGCGCATCACTCACAGACAGCCCATATGGAAGATTTAGAGTCTCGTATTAAAGAGTGGGGCAGCAATATTGCTAAAGCCGCAGGATTTAATGATTCAGCTCTTGCTGAAGCGTTTCGAGTTGTAAACGCTGATTAATTAAGAGGCTTTTGCAGAAATTATTGAGAGAGCCTGTGCTGGAGCAACTCCATCTGCAGCAATACCCTTCGATGCAATATATTGAAGGATATCTAAACCTTTAATTACTTTCCCCCATATTGTGTAATTTGGTCCAAGTTGTGAACCATCTTTGAAGGTGAAGAAGAATTGACTTCCATTTGTATTTGGTCCGGAATTTGCCATCGCCACAGTTCCAGCAGGGTAGGTATTACCTGTTCCAGTTGGAAGGTTCTCATCAGGATAACTCCAAGCAGGTCCGCCAGAACCTGATGCAGTTGGATCACCGCACTGAATTATAAAAATTCCAGAAGTGACCATCCGATGACAAATTGAATTATCAAAATACTTATTATTTGCAAGGTATGACATTGCAGTAACAGTAAGTGGAGCCTTTGAGCCAAAAGTTTTGAAGACTATATTTCCGCAATTTGTTTCTAATTTAAAAGTCTTATCTTTTACTGGACGGGAAATCTTAGGAACATCTAATTTCATCGGGGCGTGACCAACTGCAGTTGATGCCTTACAAGTAATGCCTGAAACAGATTTCTGTCCAGCATGAGCACTCGGTTGTAGTAAAACTGTTGTAAGTAGGAGTGCTACTCCGATAATAATTTTTCGCTTCATTATTCCCATTCAATCGTTGCGGGGGGTTTAGATGTTATATCCAGAACCACCCTGTTAACTTCCTTTACTTCATTTGTAATTCTAGTACTTATCTTTTCGAGAACCTCATATGGAACTCTAGACCAGTCTGCAGTCATTGCATCTTCTGACGAAACAGGACGGAGCACAATCGGATGGCCATAAGTTCTTCCATCTCCTTGAACGCCTACACTTCTAACATCTGCAATCAATACAACCGGGCACTGCCAGATCTTCCGATCTAACGATGCTAATTTTAATTCTTCCCGTGCAATAGCGTCGGCTTTGCGCAAAACTCTAAGATTATTCTCAGTGACTTCGCCAATAATTCTTATACCTAAGCCAGGTCCAGGGAATGGTTGGCGCCAGATAATCTCCTCTGGTAATCCCATAGCTAAACCAACTTGCCGCACTTCATCTTTAAATAAATCACGTAGTGGCTCAACCAATTTAAACTTTAGATCATCTGGAAGCCCACCTACATTGTGATGTGATTTAATATTTGCAGTTCCACTGCCACCGCCAGATTCAACAATATCTGGATATAAAGTTCCTTGCACCAAAAATTCAATTTCTTCATTCTTACTAATTTCGCGAGCAGCGTCTTCAAATACTCGAATGAATTCTGCTCCGATAATTTTCCGTTTCATCTCAGGATCTCTAATTCCTGCAAGTGCCTTCAGAAAACGATCCTTTGCATCAACTACTTTAAGAGATACTCCAGTGGAAGCCACAAAATCTTTTTCTACTTGTTCTGCTTCTCCTTCGCGCAAAAGTCCATGATCTACAAATACACAGGTAAGTTGTGAACCAACCGCTCGTTGCACAATTGCAGCAGCAACTGCTGAATCAACTCCGCCCGATAATCCGCAAAGAACATGGCCACTTCCTACAACATCTTTAACTTTTGCGATTTCAGTTGTGAGAATATTTTCAGAATTCCAACTCCGCTTGCAACCAACAATTTCAAGTAGCCAACGTTCTAAAATATCTTGACCGTGCTCACAATGCATCACTTCGGGATGAAACTGCACTCCAGCAAATAACCCATCGCTATTTTCAAAAGAAACTATAGAAGTATCTGCTGTTTTTGAAGTTGAGATAAATCCTTCTGGTACCTCTGTTACTGAATCGCCATGGCTCATCCAAACATTGAATTCGCTCTCAAAGTCCCTTAGCAATTTTGAGTTTCTAAGGTTGTTCAACTTAGTGCGCCCATATTCTGCTTTACCAGTTTTACTTACTACACCACCAAGAGCTTGCGCCATAACTTGGAAGCCATAACAAATACCAAAAATTGGAATACCGGCTTTAAATATTTCTTCATCAAGTCCAGGAGCGCCACTTTCATAAACACTTGATGGGCCACCTGATAAAACAATCGCTTTTGGATTGCGCGCCAGAATCTCTTTGGCTGTTGCACTGGATGGAATTATTTCTGAATAAACCTGCGCTTGCCTGATTCTTCGCGCAATCAACTGAGCATATTGCGCTCCAAAATCAACTACTAAAACTAATTCCTTATTAGACACGATCTATGACAACTTCAACGCGCTGGAACTCCTTTAAATCAGAGTAACCGGTTGTCGCCATCGCACGCCGTAGTGCTCCGACTAAATTCATACTTCCATCTGCTGTATGCGATGGACCAAGGAGAATTTCATTCAATGAACCGACAGTTCCGACATGAACTCGTTCACCTCTAGGTAATTCTTGGTGTCCCGCCTCTAATCCCCAATGCCAACCTTGTCCGGGTGCTTCAGATGCCTTTGCAAGTGGTGATCCGATCATTACTGCATCTGCTCCAACTGCAATTGCCTTTGCAATGTCTCCACTTTTTCCAATTGATCCATCTGCAATCACATGTACATAACGTCCGCCTGATTCATCTAGATAATCGCGACGTGCCGAAGCAACCTGTGCAACTGCCGAAGCCATTGGAACGGCAACTCCTAACACCTGACGAGTGCGATGTGATGAGCCGCCACCGAAACCAACCAGAACTCCGGCCGCGCCAGCGCGCATTAAATGAAGTGCGCCTTGTGCTGTTGCGCATCCGCCAACAACAACAGGTACATCTAATTCGTAAATAAATTTCTTTAGATTAAGTGGTTCTGACGATGATGAAACATGCTCTGCTGAGACAGTCGTTCCTCTTATTACAAATATATCTACGCCGGCATCAATAACAGTCTTTGCTAATTCTGCAGTTCGCTGCGGTGAAAGTGCTGCGGCAACTGTTACACCTGCGGCGCGAATCTCTGCAATTCTTGCCTTAATTAATTCAGGTTGAATCGGAGCTGCATAAAGTTCCTGCATTCTTCTGATTGCATTCTTCTCTGGCATGGATGCAATTTCACCGAGTGGAATGCGTGGGTTCTCATGTCGAGTCCAGAGTCCTTCTAAATTTAGGACACCAAGCCCGCCAAGTTTTCCAATTGCAATTGCAGTATCTGGTGAAACAACCGAATCCATAGGCGCCGCCATAATTGGCATTTCAAATTTATAAGCATCTATCTGCCACTTGGTTGATACCTCTTCTGGAACTCTCGTGCGGCGAGAAGGAACAATTGCTATGTCATCAAAAGAATAACCCGAATTAGCACGCTTCGATGGACCAATTTCTAATTCCATTAATTGCCGCCCTTCATATAGTTCGGTGCTTCTGCAACATCGAGAACATCATGCGGGTGACTTTCTTGTAATCCAGCAGATGTAATTTGAACAAGATGGCCATTCTTCTGTAAATCATAAATAGTTCTTGCACCGGCATACCCCATACCAGAACGTAATCCTCCGACTAATTGGTGAAGTACATTCGCAACTGGGCCACGATACTTAACTTTTCCTTCAATCCCTTCAGGAACCAACTTATCCTCTGAAAGAACATCATCCTGCATATAACGATCTTTGGAGTACGACTTAATTTCACCACGTGATTGCATTGCACCGAGTGAACCCATGCCTCGATATCCCTTAAATTTTCTACCATCAATTTCGATAATTTCGCCAGGTGATTCATCACAACCAGCAAGTAGAGAACCAAGCATTACACAATCGGCTCCTGCAACAATTGCTTTTGGAATATCACCAGAATATTGCAGACCACCATCTGCAATAAGAGGGATGCCCGCCTTTACTGTTGCTTTATGTGCTTCCATGATTGCAGTTATCTGAGGAACTCCAACGCCCGCAACTACGCGAGTTGTACAGATAGAACCTGGACCAACACCAACTTTTACTGCATCTGCACCGGCATTAATTAATGCCTGCGCCCCAGCCCGCGTCGCTACATTTCCACCAATTATGTCTATATCTTTAAATTCTTTTCGGATTCTCTCAATTGCTTCAAGAACTGCACGATGGTGACCATGCGCGGTATCCACCACAACAACATTAACTCCGGCCTCAATTAAAGCCTTGGCGCGTGCAAAACCATCATCACCTACACCTACAGCCGCACCCACTAGGCCTCTCTTATTTGCTGTTAATACATTTTTTACTTCTTTTACTTGATCTTCAATTGAGAGATTTCGGTGAACAATTCCAATGCCGCCAGCAGCTGCCATTGCAATTGCCATCTTGCTTTCCGTAACGGTATCCATAGCTGAAGAAGCAATTGGAATATCAATTTCAATATTTCTAGTTAGACGTGTCCGGGTAATTACCTCACTGGGAACGACTTCAGATGCATCTGGAAGAAGAAGTACGTCATCATAAGTGAGCCCCAACATAAGGACCTTCTCACGCGCACCCTCCAGCATTAGGCAATTCTATTGAGGTGAAAATTCCAAGCAAATTTCCAGCATTCTGTAAGAAATCTGTGAGGAGTAATACCTATTTTTCTCTAGGTAGTCAGAAGTAGTCAGAAGTAGGAAGAAGTAAGCGGAAGTCACCAGATATGCGGAATAAAGGTGGCCGGGAGAAGGTTAAGAAGGTGGAGAGATGAGTATGCAAGGATTACAACCAAGACCACTCGAATCTGATTGGGAGTGGCAATTTAACGCAGCCTGTAAAGGTATGGCTACTGATATCTTCTTTTATTCTGAAAGAGAACGTGGTCCAAGACGTGCTCGCCGGGAGAAAATTGCAAAATCTATCTGTGCAAAATGTCCAGTAATAAAAGAGTGCCGCGACCAAGCCCTCAAACTTGCAGAGCCTTATGGGATCTGGGGTGGTTTAACCGAAGAAGAACGGTTATCAATTTTAAATAAGAAGAGCCAAGTAAATTTAATAGCGGGCTAAATTCCAAGCACGTGCGCCGCCCATAATGCCGGCTGCATTTGAAACAATAACTACATCATCGCCGAGAGTTTCTAAAACTGCAGGGCTTATCCGGCGTGAATTTCCTCCGCCAATATAAAGTCGGTCATAACGAAAGACTGGTCGTAAATCTTCAACCATCATTTTTATCCTTCTTGACCAGAAAGTATCTCCGAGACGACGACGTTCATGTTCACCAATCCATTCGTCATACATAGTTCCACGTCTTACTGGGGCATGAGAAAACTCAATATGTGGAAGTAATTTTCCACCATCAAAAATTGCGCAACCTAGACCAGTTCCTAGAGTTAACATAACTTCAAAACCTGTTCCGGCAACTACTCCTGCGCCATGTACTTCTGCATCATTTAAAACTAAAGCCGGTTTATTGAAATATTCACTAAGTTTTGTTTGAAGATCATAGCCGCGCCATTTCTCCGCAAGTTCGGGATCAACTTTCGAACGCGGACCACGAATATTTATATAGTGAGGCGTGTAAACAATTACGCCATGTCGGACCATTCCAGGAAATCCAACAGTTATCCGATCAAATTTAGGTAATTTCTTCGCTATATCGGTGAAGGTCTCAAGTAATAACTCTGGTGAGAGTGGATATGGCGTAGGTACTGAGACTGTTTGAGCATGTAACGTTCCAGCTTCATCGAGAACGGAGGCCTTAAGACTGAGGCCTCCGCAGTCGATGCTTAACGTCATCTGACTCATAGTTAGTGAGTGTGTCCTCCAGGACCGTGGCTATGTCCGTGACCAGCGGCCTCTTCTTTCTTAATCTCTGGAGTTTCAAATACAAGTGCTTCAGTTGTTATAAACATTGAAGCGATTGAAGCCGCATTTGCGAGCGCAGAACGGGTTACTTTAACTGGATCAATTACGCCGACTTTTACTAAGTCTTCGTAAACATCAGTTGCTGCGTTATACCCATCATTTGCCTTAAGAGTGCGAACCTTTGCAACAACTACATAACCTTCTTGACCAGCATTTTCCGCAATCCAACGAAGTGGTTCATCACATGCTTTTCGAACAAGCCGTACACCAACTGCGGCATCGCCCTCAAGGCCAAGGTCATTCTCAAGTGCTACCGCAGCATGTACCAATGCCGCGCCACCACCGACAACAATTCCTTCTTCAACAGCGGCACGAGTTGCCGAGATTGCATCCTCTAATCGGTGCTTCTTCTCTTTTAACTCAACCTCAGTATGCGCTCCAACTTTAATTACACAGACTCCGCCGGCTAGCTTTGCTAAACGCTCTTGTAACTTCTCGCGATCCCAATCTGAATCTGAAGTTTCAATTTCGCGGCGAATCTCTTGAACGCGACCTTCTACATCTTTCTTATTTCCGGCGCCTTCAACGATTGTGGTCGCATCTTTTGTAATAACAATTCTGCGAGCGCGGCCAAGTAAATCAAGTGAGACTTGTTCAACTTTTAAGCCAACTTCCGCAGAAATGACCTGTCCGCCAGTAAGAATTGCGATATCTTGCAACATCGCCTTACGACGATCACCAAAACCTGGTGCTTTAACTGCAGCAGAATTAAAGGTTCCGCGTATCTTATTTACTACAAGTGTAGATAACGCCTCCCCCTCAACATCTTCAGCAATGATTAATAGCGGTTTATTAGCTTGAGCTACTTTCTCAAGTACTGGGAGTACTTCGTTTAAAGCTGAGAGCTTGCCACTTGTAATAAGAATGTAGGCATCATCTAAAACTGTCTCCATACGATCTGAGTCAGTTACAAAATAAGGTGAGATATAGCCCTTATCAAATTGCATACCCTCGGTGAAATCTAATTCAAGGCTTGTTGTAGAGGATTCTTCGACAGTGATTACACCATCTTTTCCAACTTTATCCATGGCCTCAGCAATTAGATCACCAATTGCTTTATCTTGTGCAGAGATAGTTGCAACATCTGCAATCTGAGATTTGCCACTTACTGCAGTCGAATTCTTCTTCAATTCCGCAGCAACGGTTTCAACTGCGCGTTCAATTCCTGACTTAAGTCCCATTGGTTGGGCACCTGCTGCAAGGTTACGAAGACCTTCCTTAACCATTGCTTGTGCAAGAACTGTCGCGGTTGTTGTTCCATCTCCGGCAACATCATTGGTCTTCTCTGCAACTTGCTTAACAAGTTGTGCACCCATGTTCTCAGCTGGCTCTGCTAACTCAATCTCTTTTGCAATTGTTACACCATCGTTTGTAATTAGAGGTGCGCCAAAAGATTTTGCAATTACAACATTGCGACCTTTTGGTCCAAGAGTTACTTTTACGGTATCGGCGAGGATATTAACCCCGCGCTCCATCGCGCGACGTGCCTCCTCGTCAAAATTTAAAGTTTTTCCCACGGTTACTTCTTTTCAACGATAGCTAGTACATCGCGAGCAGAAAGTACTAAGTACTCCTCATTGTTGTACTTAACTTCAGTGCCGCCGTACTTGCTATAAAGAACAACATCGCCAACTTTTACATCCATTGGAGTACGGACACCATCATCAAAACGACCAGGTCCCACTGCAACAACAGTTCCTTCTTGTGGCTTCTCTTTTGCGGTATCTGGAATTACAAGTCCTGACGCAGTTGTCTGCTCTGCATCATTTGCCTTAATAACAATACGATCTTCAAGTGGCTTAATGGCAACGGCCATGATTTCTCCTCTTTAGTTTTCCGGTATTTTCCTTCGACTTAAAATAAGTCAGGCGGAGATTTTATCGGCGGGGTGCAAAGCCTTCAAATTGAGCGCTTACTTCAAAGCCCAGAGCAGATGGTGCAAGGCCGGATTCCAATGCCAGGACACCAAGCGCAGCCACCATTGCACCATTATCAGTACAGAGTGCGGGTGATGGTGTTCGTAAATTAATTCCAGATCGGTCACAACGCTCTTTTGCAACTTCACGTAATCGCGAATTTGCTCCAACGCCGCCTGCGATTATCAAATTTTCAATTCCATTTTCCTGGGCAGCTTTAATTGATTTATCAACGAGAACATCGACTACTGCTTCTTGAAAGGATGCTGCAACATCTGCCCGAATATATTCAGGCGTTTGAGCAAGATATCTAGAAACTGATGTTTTTAAACCTGAAAATGAGAAATCATATTTATGATCTATCAAATCTTTAGGAAGAGTCAGTCCTCTTGGAAAGTCAATTGCTGATGGATTTCCACTTTTACTTTCAGCATCTATTGCTGGACCTCCAGGAAATGGTAGATCCATTATTCTCGCAACTTTGTCGAATGCTTCTCCGGCCGCATCATCAATGGTTGACCCGAGTGATGTAACATCTTTAATCAAATCATTCACTTTTAATATCGAACTATGTCCACCACTTACTAGTAAAGCAATTGCTGGTGGCGGATTTCCATTCTGATCTAGGGCGTCCACTGCAATATGAGCTGCCAAATGATTAACACCATAAATTGGCTTATCGAGTGCAATTGCTAGACCACTTGCTGCACTTGTGCCAACAAGTAAGGCACCAATCAGACCCGGACCAGCTGTTACGGAAATTGCATCGATATCTTTTAAAGAAACTTTCGCATCCGATAGAGCCCGATTAATTACATGTGGCATTGCCTCTAAGTGAGCTCTTGATGCAATCTCTGGGACGACTCCACCAAAGCGTGCATGTTCTGCAACGCTTGATGAAATGACATTGGCAAGTAATTTCCTGCCACGCACTATCCCAACTGCGGTCTCATCACAAGAAGTTTCAATGCCTAGAACTAATGAATCGCTCATTGCATATCTTTCTGCATAACGATTGCATCCAAACCTGGGCCGTAATAATCAGGTCGCCTTGAAATTTCTAGGAATCCAAATGAACTATAAAGAGGTGTAGCCTCTTCATTTCCAACACGCACTTCGAGTGTCACAACTTCACATTTATTTGTTCTTGCCCAATCAATTAATCTTCGAAGTAATTCTCTTCCGATTCCTTTACGACGATGGGCCTTAGCAACCGAAATTGTTAAAACGTCACCACTCTCGCCCCGCTTAACTATTCCAGCATATCCAACGACTCTGCCTTCAAATTCTGCAACTAAGTAGAAACGTCCGGGTGCAACATATTCGCTCTTAATCTGATCGATTGACCATGGATCATGTTCAAATGATTCTCTTTCAATTACGGCAATCTCCACCAAATCAGGTTGGATGATATTTCTGAATTTCACACCTTTTGGTACCGGATAAGCATCCGGCCTTCGGACATAAATTGGCTCTGAAATATTCTGCGTCAATGCCAACTCCGCAATATGAATTCCTTCAGGATAACCAGTATGTACTGGAATATTTAACTTCCTTAATTGCGAGAGAGCGGCAACGCCATCTACTCCAACACGTACCCCGTCCCTATACCTTGCATAAAAAACTTCTTTTCTTTTTGCATCTACCTGTACTAAAAAATCTTTTTCTCGGAATTGTTTTGCAAGGGCATCAAGAGAACTAACTCCTACCCAAGGGACATTCTTAGCTAGAGAAAATGATTGGCCAAAAGCGATTCCAGAACGCAATCCAGTAAAGGGTCCCGGTCCCATTCCTATTGCAACTAAATCTAAATCATTTAATAATGCCCGCATTCTCAGTATCAGTTTGGGCAGTGCTTCTCCATGAGCAAGCGGATCTTGATGAAAGGCACTTTCAATAGTCTTGCCGTCCTCGATAAGAGAAATACTTGTTCGATCTGTTGAGGTATCAATAGTCAGAATTTTCATATCGAAATTCCGATTCCATGATCAATTACATCTATTTTCCGTTGATCTTCACTTGCTCCAAATTCAAATTTTATTTCTAGGAATTTATCAGCAATTCTATTAACTAGTCCCTCTCCCCATTCAACCACCGTGATACTTACCGGTAAATAACTTTCTAGATCTAAATCATCAAATAGTGCCCCTGCCTCACCTTGTAAACGATAGGCATCAACATGAATTAAATTTGGATTACCTTTATAAATTTTAGATATTACAAATGTCGGTGAGGTAATATTTTTAAGGCCTAATGCATCACCTATTCCTTGTGTTAATGCAGTTTTACCAGATCCGAGTGGGCCAGAAAGTAAAACCAAATCACCGGCCTTTAGTTTCTTTCCTAGAGTCACACCAAATTGATGCATTTCTTCTTTTGAATTAATTTGGTGCATAGACTCTCGGAACTCGTGATGCAATTCGAGTGACTATTTCATAATTAATGGTGTTGCACGCCGCCGCCCATTCATCAATTGAATAACCATTTAACCCAAATACTTCAGCCATATCGCCGCTTACTGCTGTTGAATCTGGACCTAAATCGACTACAAATTGATCCATAGATACCCGGCCAATAATTGGTGCTCGCTTTCCTGCAACAAAGACTCCCGCTTTATTATTTGCAATTCTTGGAATCCCATCTGAATAACCCATTGAAACGATTGCCAACTTGGTATCGCGTTCCGTAATTGCAGTACCCCCATATCCAACTGAGGATCCTTTAGGTACATCTTTGACAATGTGAAGCTCACTTTTTAAAGTCATTGCAGGTTTTAATCCCAAATCTTTGGAATCTCCTAAGAAATTAACATCAGGGGAAAGTCCGTACATTGCAATGCCAAGGCGGAGAATATTTCTATGGGCTGAAGGCTTCATAATTGCAGCAGCAGAATTTGATAGGTGAATGTACTTTGGATTTACTCCCACATCCTTCAACTCTTCAATTTTCTTTTCAAATACTAAAACTTGTTTATCTGTGAATGAACTTTCTGGTTCATCAGCTCGGGCAAAGTGAGTCCATGCTCCTATGACTTCGACTTCTGCGCTCCTTATTTCTTTCAGGAATTCCGGCCACTCATTTAATAAACCGCCACGAGTCATTCCAGTATCAATTTCAATATGAATACGTGGTTTCTTCTCTAATTTCTTACCAAATTTTTCGATCGTGCGAAGGTGAGCAATTGAAGGCACTGCCAAATCAATATCTAAATTTATGGCTTCTTCAAAATTCTCATGAAGTGGTGTTAACCAGGCAATAATCGGAACATTTTTTATTCCATGAGTACGTAAATTAATTGCCTCTTCCAACAATGCAACGCCGAGCCAGGTAGCGCCAGACTCAATAGCTGTATTTGCTACAGGCCAGAGTCCGTGTCCGTAGGCATCTGCTTTTACAACTGCCAATATTTGTGCCTGCGTCTTACTCTTAATCAATTTAATATTATGCGAAATAGCTCCCAGATTAATTTCAGCAAAAGCACGCATCAAAGATTCTCCACAATAACCATAGCTGAGGCGATTCCGGCATCGTGCGAGAGAGTTAAATGAGTCTTTTTTCCATTCATTTTCTCCACAATTTGGCCATGAAATTTAAAGTAAGGCTTACCTGACTCTTCATTGACAACTTCAATTTCACGCCAATTTAATGTTTTGATATTTAAAGCTTTTGTTAATGCCTCTTTTGCTGCAAATCGTGCCGCAATCGAGCCCACTGATAACCTTGCTTCACTTTCAGTAAATAATCTATCTATTAAATTTGGCGTACGTTCTACAGATTCTTGAAACCTGCCAATATCAACTACATCGATTCCAATCCCATAAATACTCATGACGGCTGCCTCTTTGATGGAATGAATCGATCGATTGCGATAACCATAACGAGTAATGCTGCACCGATAAATATTCCACCTAATAAATCTGAGAACCAATGTGTTTTTCGGATTAAAGAGACAACGCAGACTGTTAACGAAATAGTCCACGCAAGTGGATATAACTTGATTCCAACAAATGGATATCTGTTGGAATACCTATATATTAAATACGCCAATAAACCCCAGGAAATAATCGCATTTGAAGCATGGCCACTCGGATATGACATTCCATTTGCATGTAATGCATCGACATAAAGTCTTGGTTTAGTTCTTCCAATAATTAATTTGCATCCACCGACTACCCCATTTAAGGCAAGCAGGGCAAGGACTGACAAATTAAACGGTCGCCAGGATTTAAATCGCCATCCAATAATTGCAGCAGTAATCAACAGAACCGTTGCGGTAAACCAACGTAACCCTAAATCATCCAATGCAAGAAGTATGTGGCTAGATAAGCCTTTAAAAGTATGGTGCTTCCTCGATTCAATCCAATGATCGAAGTGATAGATCCAGCCTCTGGTCAGAACTTGTTGGGTAACAATTAAGAAACCTAGAAAAAAGATGGCCGAAGCTCTAAGTGCTCGACGCATTTCAGAACGACGTAATTCATTTTGCTTATTAGTTTGCATATTAGTTTGCATATCACTCAACAGTTACAGATTTAGCTAGATTACGTGGTTGATCAACATCGTTACCTCGCGCTAGGGCCATCTCATATGAGATTACTTGAAGTGGCACGACCGCGAGTACTGATTGGAGGAATTCATGTGATTTTGGAATTAATATTGTATGTTCTGCAATATCTAAATGTTCATCAGCAATTGCAATAACTCTGGCACCACGGGCTTTTACTTCTTGAATATTAGATGCCATTTTCTCAGCAAGAAAGGAACCGGCGGCGGGCATAATTGCGACAACAGGAGTGCCATTATCAATTAATGCAATAGGTCCATGTTTCAATTCACCGCCTGCAAATCCTTCTGCATGCATATAAGCAAGTTCTTTTAATTTCAGAGCTCCTTCGAGTGCGGTTGGATAACCAACATGTCTACCTAAAAAGAGCATTGAATTAGCGTCCTTAAATTTACGAGTTAACTCGCGAAGTGGTTCAACCGTTTCAAGAACCTGCTCAATTTTTCCCGGAAGTTCAGATAATTCACTCTCAATTGCCTTCACATCGCTCTTTTTTAATTCGCCGCGTTCTCGGCCAATGTGTAGACCAATTAAATACATGGCAATTAACTGCGTTGCAAAAGCTTTTGTAGATGCAACTGCTATTTCTGGGCCAGCATGGGTATATAGAACCGCATCAGATTCACGAGGAATAGTTGAGCCATTTGTATTACATACTGAAAATATCTTTGCTCCGCGATCTTTGGCGTATCGCATCGCCATTAAAGTATCCATAGTTTCGCCAGATTGTGAAATTGGAATAACTAAAGTGTTCTTATCAATTGCTGGTTCGCGGTAACGATATTCTGAAGCGAGTTCTACATCAACAGAAATACCACCCCATTTTTCAATGGCATACTTTCCAACCAAGCCTGAGTGGTATGCAGTACCACAGGCGACTATTACAACTTTTTCAATTTTCTTAAAATTAATCTTCTTATTTATCTCTTTTGGAAGGCCTTCAAGACGTCCTATTAATGTATCTGCCACTGCCTTCGGTTGTTCAAATATCTCTTTCAGCATGAAGTGTTCGTAGCCGCCTCGCTCAGCTGCCGAAGCGTCCCAAGAAATTTCGTACTCTTTCTGAGGCAGAACATTTCCATCCAAATCAGTAATTACAATCATATTTGGCGTTATATCTGCAATTTCATCCTGCCCAAGTTCAAGTGCTCGCTTTGTATGAGCAATAAAAGCCGAAACATCGGATGCTAGAAAATTCTCACCATTTCCTACTCCAACTACGAGAGGTGAATTCCTTCTAGCACCAACAATTCTCTCTGGTTCATCAGAATGTATTGCCAATAAAGTAAATGAACCGCGTAATTCTCTGCAGACTTGACGCATTGCGGCTGCAAGATCCCCGTGGTGCTTCTTTCTTGCATCACTTAGTAAATGAGCAACCGATTCAGTGTCTGTCTCAGATTTAAATTTGTGGCCGCGTTTCTCTAATTCAGTACGGAGCTCTAAATAATTCTCGATAATGCCATTATGAATTACTGCTAACTTTCCATCATTGTCTAAATGGGGATGAGCATTGCTATCAGTTGGTCCACCATGAGTTGCCCATCGGGTATGGCCAATTCCTGACTTTGAATTTGGAACACTCCCAAGTTCTTTCTCAAGATTTCCTAATTTCCCAGCGCGCTTCTCTACCCAGAGCTTCTCGCCTTTCGCTTTTATTAAAGCAATACCCGCGGAGTCATAACCGCGATATTCCAATCTACGTAACCCTTCAATTACCGGCTTTACTGCTTCTGCACTACCGGTGTAGCCAACAATGCCGCACAAAGGGAAGAGCTCCTTTAATTTAGAGTAACTACTTAAGTTCCAATCTTACTAGTTCAGCTAATTCATTAGCGATTTGCGTAGCAACTTCCAGGCTCTCTGCCTCAACCATTACGCGAACAAGTGGTTCGGTTCCAGATGAACGGACCAAAATTCGACCACCATCTCCTAAACCATTTTCAAAATCTGAAATTGCGCGTGCAATCGTCGCAGAGGAATTTAACTTTGATTTATCTACATCTCTTACATTAACCAGAACCTGTGGGAACCTAATCATCACTTGGGACAACTCTTTTAGAGATTTGCCAGTTTCTGCCATCACCTGCATTAAATGAAGTGCCGTTAGAAGACCATCGCCAGTATTTGCATGCTCTTTCAAAATAATGTGTCCAGATTGTTCGCCACCTAATTTGTGACCATTTGCCAACATATTCTCTAAAACATATCGGTCACCAACCTGAGTCTTCTCAACTTTAATTCCAAGAGCTGATAGTGCTTTTATGAATCCAAGATTAGACATTACAGTCCCAACAACAGTCGGAACTTTGAGATGGGAAGCCAGAATTGCCATTATGAAATCTCCATCAATGACATTTCCTTCCGCATCAATTGCTAAACAACGATCTGCATCACCATCATGAGCAATTCCAAGATCGGCTTTTTCTAATTTAACTTTGGAAATTAAATTATCTAGGTAAGTGGAGCCACAATTATCATTAATATTCCAGCCATTTGGTTTATTGGAGATTGCAATAACTTCTGCGCCAGCGCGGGCATAAACTTCCGGTGCAACCTCACTAGATGCGCCATTTGCACAATCAACTACAACCTTAATTCCGCTGAGAGAAGAAGTTAATGATGAGAGTAGGTGAAAGGCATACCGCTCTGCTGCCGATTCATCATTTATTACCCGGCCAACATCCTTTCCAGTTGGACGCTCCCAAGATTCATTCATTCTCGCTTCAATTGCGGCTTCAAGTGAATCGTCTAACTTCCCGCCACCACGAGAGAAGAATTTAATTCCATTATCTGGCATTGGATTATGAGAGGCACTGATCATTACCCCAAGATCCGCACCAGTCTCTGCAACTAAATGAGCTATGGCTGGAGTTGGTAAAACTCCCACTTTATAAACATCAACTCCTGCACTTGCAAGACCCGCAACTACTGCAGCTTCTAAAAATTCTCCCGAAGCGCGAGAGTCTTGACCGACAATTGCCTTAGGACGATGGCCTCTAAATTCACCACTTTCACCAAGAATATGAGCAGCGGCAACAGCTAAATCAAGAGCTAATTCGGCAGTTAAATCGCGATTGGCTAAACCTCTAACACCATCGGTGCCAAAGAGCGCCATTTTTAAAAGAGTTCGATTAACGCTTGCTATATTGAGAACGCTTACGGGCCTTCTTTAGGCCGTACTTCTTACGTTCAATTACACGTGCATCGCGTGCTAAGAATCCAGCCTTCTTTAAACCTGGACGGTTTGCATCGCGATCAATTTCATTTAGTGCGCGTGAAACACCAAGACGTAGTGCACCTGCTTGGCCAGAAACTCCGCCACCGTTAATACGTGCAATAACATCGAATGATCCCTCTGCACCAACAGTGCGGAAAGGTTCTGAAACTAATTGTTGGTGAACTTTATTTGGGAAGTAAACATCAAGCGCCTTGCCATTTACGCTCCACTTTCCAGTACCTGGAACTAAACGAACGCGAGCAACTGCTTCCTTACGACGACCAACGCCGGCGCCATCAGCCACGATACCTTTACGACCTGATGTCGCTACCGCTCCAGGTGTAGTTGAAGTGTATGAGGATGGAGCCTCGTTTAGATCATCGAAATCAGACATTACTTTCCTTTACTTCTTTACGATTTGAGAAACTTGAGTAATCTCAAACTTTGACGGATTTTGTGAAGCATGTGGGTGCTCGGCACCTGCATAAACCTTTAACTTAGTCGCTTGAGCGCGGCCAATCTTATTTTTTGGAAGCATTCCAACAATTGCCTTCTCAACTAAGTGAGTTGGATTCTCGGCAATTAAATCTGAATAAACAACAGATGTAATTCCACCTGGATATCCAGAGTGACGATGCGCAAACTTCTGTGAGTGCTTCTGTCCGGTTAGGGCAACTTTCTCTGCATTGATTACGATTACAAAATCGCCCATATCAATGTGTGGTGCAAAGGTTGTCTTATGTTTTCCACGTAGAAGTGTTGCAGCATGGGTAGCCAGACGGCCAAGTACTACGCCCTCTGCATCAATGACATGCCACTTGCGGGTCACGTCACCAGCTTTTGGTGTAAAAGTGCGCACGGCTCTCCCTCTTTCTTGCTAATCACTAACGGCTTAGAAGCAGTTAAATTTTTTCAATTTCAGCTCAATCCCAACTGAAATGAGCAGAGGGCAAGATTACCCGCCCCTCTTCAAGGGGTCAAAATCGGGTTATCACCCCCAAATTCTGGCTTTTTTCAAGCCGTTTATGGCTCAATGTCGGAGTTAGATATTAGGTTAAGGGTCCAAATGGAACGGAGGGTCAGATGATTGAGCCAAATATGCTCCTGAAAATTGAGGAGCTAGCCAAGTTTCTAACTTCTGGAATCCATAATGCTTCTCAACTTGGAGAATTCTTAACAGAAAACACCTTGGAATCTTTTGATTTAATTTCAATTTACATATTTCGTGCGGATCAAGATGGAAAGTTGCGCTTTGCTGGTGGACACAATTTATCAAGAGCTTTAATTGAAAATATGCCAGTTTTTGAGATAAATATAGATCTACCAATTACAGAATGTATCCGGAACCAGAAGATAATCTGGTTAACAGGTAGAGATGAATGGGAATCCCAGTATCCACTAATGAAAAATTTCCCAATAATAGAAGAATTAAGAACCTTTATAAATATTCCACTACATATAAAAGGCCATCCGATTGCTGCGCTTGGTCTTTCTTCTAGGATTGATATCAATAGATCCGCAGAACTTATTTCCTTTCTCTCTGCTGTAAGTGGAATTATGGGACTTTATGCCCAGAATCTTCCAGAATTTAAGAATGCCATTCCCGGCGGGGTCTCACGTCGTGTGCTTTCGCGCCG
>CAWULH010000003.1:0-35575 GCA_963923215.1 uncultured bacterium | reverse complement strand
ACGCCACCCATTACATAGTGACAAGTAGGTCCAACTTCCATTGCTTCTTTTGTAATGTCTACGCCAGCCAATTCATAGAATTGATGCCACATTGATGGCAATCTCCGCTTAATTTCTTCTGCGGATAAGCGAGTTGAAACATCTAAGAAGACGCCGCCATGCTCAGTTCCGCGTCCGGCTTTAACTTCTGAATTAATAGCACGCGCAACTTCATCACGTGGAAGAAGTTCTGGTGGACGTCTGTTATTTGCTTGGTCTGTGTACCAACGATCAGCTTCTGCCTCGTTATCAGCATATTTATCTTTAAATACATCTGGAATGTAATTAAACATAAAACGCTCACCCTTATTATTTCTAAGGACTCCACCATCACCACGAACAGATTCAGTTACTAGTAATCCACGAACGGATGGTGGCCAGACCATTCCAGTTGGATGGAATTGTAAGAATTCCATATCAATAAGTGCTGCACCTGCTTTAAGTGCGAGCGCATGGCCATCGCCAGTGCCTTCCCATGAATTAGAGGTAATTTTAAAAGTTTTTCCTACTCCGCCTGTTGCAAGAATTACTGCAGGAGCTTCAAATAAAACTTCTTTTCCATTTTCACGCCAGTATCCATATGCACCAGATACTTTGCCGTTATCTTTCAAAATATCTGTAATAGTTAATTCAGCAAATACCTTTATAAAACTCTCGGCATCGCCATGGTCGCGCTTATCTTTCTGTTGCAGAGCAACAATTCTCTGTTGCATGGTTCGGATAAGTTCCAAACCAGTCCGATCACCAACGTGAGCAAGTCTTGGATACTCATGCCCGCCGAAGTTACGTTGAGAAATTTTTCCTGCCTTTGTGCGGTCAAAGAGCGCGCCCCACATTTCCAGTTCCCAGATTCGATCTGGTGATTCTTTGGCATGCAATTCAGCCATCCGGAAGTTATTTAAAAACTTTCCACCACGCATAGTGTCGCGGAAGTGAACCTGCCAATTATCACTTTCGTTCACATTTCCCATTGCTGCGGCAGCGCCACCTTCAGCCATAACAGTATGTGCTTTGCCAAATAACGATTTACAAATAATCGCTACTTTTAATCCAGCTTCGCGTGCTTCAACAGCAGCGCGTAATCCGGCACCACCAGCACCAATTACTAATACGTCGTACTTTAATTTCTCTTCTGTCATCACTATCTCCTAGAAGAAATACCAGTTAGTGATGGTGTGTGTAGCAACCATACGGACAAAGAAATCAGAGAATGCAACCCAGATTAGTGAGACCCAAGCAAAGTTCTGGTGTTTGGTATTTAGACGAGAAACTATTGTCCAAAGTTTGTAACGAATCGGATGCTTTGAAAAATGACGGAGTCTTCCTCCAACTGCATGTCGGCAAGAGTGACATGATGCTGAGTAGCCCCAGAGGAATATTGCATTTAGAAGGAGAACAAGAGTTCCAAGGCTCATATGGCCCCATTGACCCTCTGGATTTCTGAAAGCAAGAATCGCATCAATAGTTAGAAGTACGTTGAATACCAGACCAAAGTAGAAGAAGTATCTGTGTAAGTTATTAATAATTAGTGGGAAACGGGTCTCGCCTGAGTAGCTCTTATGTGGTTCTGCTACTGCACATGCAGATGGCGAGAACCAGAATGAACGGTAATAAGCCTTGCGGTAGTAGTAACAAGTCATACGGAAACCAAGCGGGAAAATTAAGATAAATAATGCAGGCGATAATGCCAATCCAAAAATAATTCCAGATCCAAGAGGTTGGCCTATTAGTGATGCCTTGCCGCATGCAGTTGTTAAACATGGTGAATAGAAAGGAGAGATTAGAGGTTCTGCAAAATAATGTGCGCCTTCAAATGCTCGCCAAGTTGCATAAATAATGAAAGAAAAGAGAACCGCAAATGTAATTAATGGTTGTAACCACCATTTATCGGTTCTAAGGGTGCGCTCTGAAATTTTTGCGCGCTTATCAGAAAAGACTCCTGTAGCCATGAGGAGAATTTTGCTCAGTAAGTTGAGATGGGTCTAGCCACGGTCCGCGGGCAATTTATGAATTCACACACAAAAACTGGCGGAGGGCGTGGGATTTGAACCCACGAGACTTTCGTCTGCCGGTTTTCAAGACCGGTGCACTCGGCCGCTATGCGAGCCCTCCGTGGGGTAACTTACCCAACGAATGGTCGCGCAGGCAATTCCAGTAACTGTTCGATGATTAATGCAACACCATCATGTTTATGTGGGTCTGCAACAAAGTTTGAATATTTCTGACAATCAGGATGACCATCTGCCATTGCCCAAGATCTTCCTGCCCACTCCAACATTGAAAAATCATTTGGATTATCTCCAAATGAAACAACATCTTCTTGTGCAATACCAGCGCGCTCTGCAATTTTTGCAAGTGTCTGACCTTTACTTACACCTAATGCCGAAATTTCTAAATGAGATTCATATGGGTTTGAATGTGTTGGATTACAAATGTCTCCAACAGCGCTTAAAGCTCGTTCCAACATTTCATCCGAAGTAAATGTGTGATCGGGATGCCGAACCATCATCTTAAAAGCCGGTTGATTAATTTTTTCTTCGATAAGTTCAACACCAACATTATCTATACCTGCATCCCATTTGGTGTTATACAGTTTTTCACGGAAAAACTCATCGCCATGTTCGATAGCAAAGTGGCACCCAGGAATCGCTTGACGTAATTTTTCTGCGATCTCTCTCTGCGTTTCTTCTGAAAGAAGCCATTGCTCTACAATTTTTTGATTCATTAAATCAAAGAGGATTGCACCATTTGCACATATCGCGTTGCCTACACCAAAATCCTTTTTTACATGTTCCATCCATCGCGGTGGCCGGCCAGTTACATAAAATATTTCAATACCCATACTGTGGGCTTTTTGGAATGCTTCAACAGTTCGTTTGGATACCGGTTCATCATGAGGGACGATTGTTCCGTCTAAATCTGAAGCAATTAATTTTGGGCGGTAACCCGGAATACTCACTTACTCACCAATTTGTCGACTCCAAGAAATGGTTGTAAAGCTTTAGGAACATTTACCGAACCATCGGCATTTTGATGGTTTTCTAAGATTGCAACAATCATTCTTGGTACCGCAACTAGGGTTCCATTTAAAGTTGCAACTGGTTTGGTTCCATTTTCATCACGGAAGCGAATATTTAACCTACGTGATTGGAATTCAGTGCAATTTGAAGTACTCGTTACTTCTCTAAAAGCATTCTGGGTAGGAATCCATGCTTCGCAGTCAAACTTACGAATCGCACTTGAACCTAAATCACCTGATGCAACATCGATTACCCGAAATGGAATCTCCATTGCTTTTAGAAAATCTTTCTCCCACTCCAAAAGTTTTAAGTGTTCTGCCTTCGCATCTTCAGGTTTAACGTAAGAAAACATCTCCACTTTATCGAATTGATGAACTCGGATAATTCCACGAGTATCTTTTCCATAACTTCCAGCTTCACGTCGGAAGCAAGATGAATAACCTGCATATCGAATTGGTAAGTTATCAAGAATTTCATCCATGTGGTAAGCCGCAAGCGGAACTTCACTTGTGCCAACTAAATACATTTCATCTGCAGCAAGGTGATAAACATTCTCTGCCGCTTGGCCAAGGAATCCAGTTCCTTCCATTGCAGGTGGTTTAACAATTACAGGAGGAATGACTGGAATAAAACCTGCCTTTGTTGCCTGTGAAATTGCATATTGAACTAAAGCGAATTCGAGTAATGCACCATAACCTGTTAAATAATAAGAGCGGGCTCCAGAAACCTTTGCGCCTCGTTCAGTATCAATCGCCTTTAGTATCTTGCCAATCTCAACGTGATCTTTTGGCTCGAAACCTTCTTTTTTGAAATCACGTGGAGTACCAATTTCTTCAATTACTTTGAAATCCGCTTCCCCTCCAACGGGTGCCTCAAGATCAATTAAATTAGAGATTTGAAGTGCAAGTGCCTTTGCCTTATCTTCTAATTCTGCTCGCTTGGAATCAGCACTCTTTACCTTTCCAGCTAATTCCTTTGCCTTCTCAAGAATTGCATTCTTCTCATCGCCTTTTGCGGCTCCGACTGATTTAGATAAAAGATTCTGTTCTGCGCGAAGTGTTTCAAATTCTGTTAAAGCGGTCCGTGCTGCTGCATCTGCCGCAATTAATTGATCAACAACTGCGACATCTTCTCCCCTTAATTTTTGGGAATTGCGGACCACATCAGGGTTATCGCGCAGTACTTTTAAATCAATCACGCGTGAATTCTACCGACGCGTGGATATGAACCAAGCATACGAATCTCATCACAGACCGTGCGCACTCCCTCAATCGCTGCCGCAACCTTCGCATCAGCGATATGCCCCTCCACATCAATTATGAAGTGGTAGTGACCGAGTTGGCGCCCAGTCGGGCGAGATTGAATAAAAGTTAAATTTACTTCGTGCTTTGCAAACTCAGAAAGTATTTCAAGTAACGCTCCAGATCTATCGGAGTCTATAAAAGTAACCAAAGAGGTTCGGTCACTTCCAGTTGGTGCTGGAGTCACTCCAGGTTTTTCAACAACTACGAACCGAGTAACAGCACCTTGGTTATCTCCAATATCTCTAGCAACTATTTTCAGCCCATATTTTTCAGCAGCAATTTCCGATGCAATTGCTGCGTCATAATTTTTTTCTAATAAGCCTTTAGCGGCAGCGGCTGTTGAATGAGCATCTATAACTTCTGCTCCAGGCAAATTTTCTGCCACGTAAGTACGGCACTGCGCCTCTGCATGAGGGTGGGTAGCAATTCTTGAAATTGGCTTTCCATAATTCTCCGGAAGAACCATTAAGGCAAATGAAACTGGAAGAGTTGTTTCCGCCGTAATAACAAGTGGATCCCCAACAGCAAGTTCATCAAGAGTTCTTGCTACAACTCCTTCTACTGAGTTCTCTATGGGCACGAAAGCTTTATCTGCCTTACCATCTCGCACTGCATTTAAAGCGGCAGTTACATTGGCGTAAGGTGTGAGTACATCATCTTTTGAGGAAATTTTTCGCAACGCCTGCTCAGTGAATGTTCCAGAAGGACCGAGATATGCGTATGAAGACATTAGTGAATTCTAAACTAGTTTAATTACTGGTCGCGCTGCGTTTTAAAGAACTGAGCAAGGATATCTGCGCATTCTTTCTCTAAAATTCCAGAAATCACTTCAGTTCGATGTGGTGAACGAGGATCTCGCAATACATCCCATACTGAACCTACTGCTCCAGCTTTCTTATCCCAAGCTCCAAAAATTAAGGTTTTAACTCTTGATTGTGCAATTGCACCCGCGCACATTGCGCATGGTTCCAAAGTAACAACGACCGTGCACCCATCTAGACGCCAGTTATTTAATTTCCTTCCTGCTTCGCGCATCGCAACAACTTCAGCATGTGCACTTGGATCATTGTCTACCTCGCGCCGGTTGGCTCCAGTACTAATTACTTCGCCATTTGAATTTAAAACTAAAGCCCCGATTGGAACATCATTACTTGCGAGCGCACTCCTAGCTATATCTAGAGCTTGGCGCATTAATTCTTCGTTACTCACCATTCTCATAAAGATCTATAAATAATTCCCCAAAACCTAATCTCTTAGCGATTGCTTCAATTGCTTCATCTGGATATAACTCTTCATCAGCAGCAATTGCTTCTAGTTCCATATCATTAATACCCAAGTCAGTTAGTAAATCTAAATCTCCGCCGGCCTGCGCATCATCATCTTCCTCTGGAAATGGCAGATCCATCATCTCTAATAAATCAACAGCTAAATCATTTTCTAATCCATAAGTTGCATCTGAAATCATCATCTTCATTTCAGAGCCAATTTCACGTGCAACAATAAAAAAATCTTCGGCAATTGCTACTAGAGCAATCGCGCCGCCAAATTGACGAGACTTTTCAATTAGTTGGTCCATTATTAAACCCAACTCATCAGTATCGGTTAACTGCGACACATTCCAACCAGATTCATCACGCCATGCAATGATGCCAAAGTCTGAAACGCTCTCGTCGGCCATACCGCCATAGTGACACCAAAGGAGGCGAGCGACAAGTAGCAAAGGCACGAGTATCGTGTGACTCGTGAAAATTCACGTTGCTGACCATCCGTTAATTACGCATAAATTGACCGTGCTGCGAGATGAGACAACCAATTCGCCGACTTTCAGGCAGTTAACTGAGGAATTGGTGATGCTTCTTGCATATGAGGCAACTCGTGAAATCCGCACTGAACCAAAAGAAATTAAAACTCCAGTTACAAAGATGACCGGGGAAGTCTTAACAAAGCCGCGACCAGTTGTAGTTCCGATTCTTCGTGCGGGGCTTGGAATGCTTGAAGGAATGACTCGTTTGATTCCAACTGCAGAGGTTGGCTTTCTTGGAATGATCCGTGATCATGACACATTACAACCAAAGACTTATGCCAACCGATTGCCTGATGATTTAAGTGGACGGCAATGTTATGTATTAGATCCGATGCTTGCCACGGGCGGAACTCTTATTGCCGCGATGCAATATCTATTAGATAAAGGCGCTCGCGATATAACTGCAATCTGTATCTTGGCTGCACCTGAAGGTATAGCTGCTGTTGAGGCTGCTTTTAGCGGCAAGAATCTTCCAATCACAATTGTCACTGCAGCACTTGATGAAAAATTAAATGAGAAGGGATACATAGTCCCAGGTTTAGGCGACGCAGGTGATCGTCTCTATGGAGTTGTCCGTTAAATGACATCGACAAGTCCTGGCTATGGAATAACAATTCGTGTTGAAGGTCCACCATCAGCTCAACCAGTTGCAGAAGTAACTGCTGCGATTACTGATGCTGGTGCATCAATTACGGCACTAGATGTTGTTGAATCATATTTAGATCGGATTGTCATTGATGTTACCTGCAATGCGATAAATGAAGAGCATGCTGAGAAGATTGCCTCCGCAATTGAAGCCCACCCAGAATTAACGGTTCGAAAAGTTAGTGACCGAACTTTCCTTATTCACTTAGGTGGAAAGATTCAGATTGAATCAAAAGTGCCCCTAAAAACTCGTGATGATTTATCACGTGCATATACTCCAGGCGTTGCCCGTATTTCACAGGCAATTGCTGCAAATAAATTAGATGCCCGCCGTTTAACAATAAAACGAAATACTGTCGCTGTTGTTACGGATGGATCAGCTGTGCTTGGGCTTGGAAATATTGGTCCTGAAGCTGCGCTCCCAGTTATGGAAGGTAAAGCAGTTCTATTTAAGAGATTTGCAGATGTAGATGCTTGGCCAATCTGTCTTGATACTCAAGATGTTGATGAAATTGTAAGAACTGTTCAAATATTGGCTCCCGTTTACGGTGGAATAAATCTTGAAGATATCTCTGCCCCACGTTGTTTTGAAGTAGAGCGAAGACTCCGAGACCTTTTAGATATCCCCGTATTTCATGATGATCAACATGGCACCGCAGTTGTAGTGCTTGCCGCCCTTACAAATGCCCTTAAATTAGTAAAGAAAAATTTAAAAGATTGCAAAATTGTTATGAGCGGAGTTGGTGCAGCAGGAACAGCAATCGCAAGATTACTTGTTGCAAGTGGTGCAAAAAATATTATTGGTTATGACAAAGATGGTCTTGTCTGCGATCATAAACCTGGAGATGATTTAGTCCGCACCTGGTTTGTAGATAACTGCTCGCCAGGTTCATTTAAAGGCGATATTCATGAAGCAATAAAAGGCGCGGATATCTTCATCGGCGTTAGCGCTCCAAATATTTTAAATGAGGAAGATATTTCTGCGATGGCAAAAGATTCCATCGTATTTGCCCTTGCAAATCCAGATCCAGAAATTGATCCATCAATTGCGCGCAAATATGCAAAGGTTGTTGCAACTGGTCGAAGCGACCAACCAAATCAGATCAATAATGTTCTGGCATTCCCTGGAATATTCCGCGGTTTATTAGATGGCCGCATTACAAAAATCAATGACAAAATGTTAATTGCTGCAGCAAATGCAATATCTTCTTGTGTAAGTGATGAGCAGTTAAATGTTAACTTTATTGTGCCAAGCGTTTTTGACCAGACTGTCGTTACTAAAGTTGCCGAAGCCGTTAAAAGCCTTGGTAAATCTAACGCTTAAATAATCTGGACTGTCCACCAATAATTACGCCTATATACGTCATCGCTATTCCAGTTATTAAATACCAAGAAACTCCAATACCGTGACTTGGAATTAATAAATCAATTAAGAGTGATCCGATAAGAGTTCCGCCAACACTAAAAAGTGTAAAAGTTAGAACACCTAAATGTTGAACGATAGTTGAAGTGAAAGCTATATAAACAACGCCGATGCCACCACCGGTATAGAGAAGTAGATTCCAACCGGGTAAACCATTGATACTTCCGTGACCGGACAAAATCCCAATTAACCAAATTATTGCAAGGGTAGTTGTTCCAGTTATGAAATTAAGAAGTGAGGTTGAGAAACTAACTTTGGTATGTTCATTAATCTGACCGTTGAGGGCTCGTTGTACGCCAACCATCGCGCCAGCAGCCAATGAGAGAACAACTGCAAAAATAGAGAAAGTTGCAACACTAAATTTATCCAAAACAGAAACTAAAACTGCAGCTACAGTAACGAATGCAGCTGCAACTCGCCGCTTCGAAATTAATTTCTTGCCGCCACCAGTTAAACCAATCCGATCTACAAAAAGTGAAATACCTGTCTGTCCGGCGATTGAGGCAACTGAGTAAATCGCAACGCCGATTAAAGGAACCACATGAGTTTGGAGAGCAACGAAAAATCCGCCAAGGACTCCAGCGGGAATCTGCCAGAGTGGAATCCGTCCATCTTTGAGAGCGACATTTAAATTTCTCATACCCTGTCGAACTTGTGCACTAAACATTGCTATAACAATCAGAATAATTAATCCTGATGAGAATGAGACAAATGCGGCCTCAATACTGTTATTTAACCTGTGCGAGAGTTCACCATTTGCCCGTGATTGCAGCGCAATCATTGCGCCGGAAAGTGCGGCCAGGGCTTCTAGACGAGCTATCTTGGCATGGTCAGTCGTCACTGTTTAACTATAAAGCACTGAACGCTAAAGTGCGGACATGGCTATGACCGATAGATCGTATGCAGAAGATTTAGATTCAAAAGATTCTCTTGCTAAATATAAAAGTGAATTTGTAATAACTGATCCTAAGATTTCATATCTTGATGGTAATTCACTTGGTCGATTACCAAAGAAGACAATTACCGCTATCAATTCATTTTTAACAGATGAGTGGGGCAGGCAAGTTGTTGAAGGTTGGTCCACCTGGATTGATGAGGCTCAGAAAACGGGAAATCTAATTGGCCGCGCTGCACTCGGGGCAGCTGCTGGCCAAGTTCTTGCTTGTGACACAACTTCGGTCAATTTTTATCAACTGGTTGGTGCTGCTCTTCGAGCACGCCCTAATCGAAAAACAATAATTACTGATGCGGCAAACTTTCCAACTGATCGTTATATTCTGCAAGGCCTTGCTGATCGCTTTGGATTAAAGTTAATTACGATTAATAATGAAGAGGGTGGCGAAGCCCTTAATGAGCAGATAACTCCAGAAATCCTCGAGAAATACTTATCGGAAGATGTTGCATTTGTAACTCTTGAGGTAATTCAATACCGATCAGGTGCGCGTTCAAATATTAAAACTATTACAGATTTGGTTCGAAAGTACGGCGCATTGACAATTTGGGATGCCAGTCATGCGGTAGGCGCAATTGAGATGAACTTTGATGCAAATGGTGTTGATCTTGCAGTCGGTTGTACTTACAAATATGGAAACTCGGGACCTGGTTCTCCTGCATGGTTATATGTTTCAAAGAAGATTCAAAATGAATTACAAGTACCAATTCAAGGTTGGTTTGCCCAACGTGATCAATTCGAAATGGGACCAATTTTTGAAAAATCTCAAGATATCCGTGGGTACCAAATTGCGAGTCCATCAATCATCGGATTACGTTGCATCAACTCTGCATTCTCGATGATTGAAGAGGTAACTATCGAAGCAATCGCAAATAAGTGTGCAGTTGGCACTGAAATGATGATCGGTCTTTATGATGCCTGGTTAAAAGATTTGGGATTTACCCTAAATACTCCTCGTAATCCAAAAGAACGCGGTGGGCATATCTCCTTAATACATCCGGATGCTAAGGAAATTGCAGTTGGTTTGAGGCAGTTCGCCGATGTAATTCCTGATTATCGAGTTCCAAACTCCATCAGACTTGCCATTTCACCACTTGCGACTTCATACACCGAAGTTTGGGATGGATTTAATAGATTACGAGAACTTGTAGCATCTAAGAAATACAAAGATGTTAAAGAAAGTGGAACGAGAGTCACATGAGTGAATTTGATCCAGCACTTACATATACCTCATATTTGGCAGTAGATGAATTATTAAATCTTCAACGGCCTCTCTCAGATGGTCCAGAACATGATGAGATGCTTTTTATTATTATCCATCAGACTTATGAACTCTGGTTTAAACAAATTATGCATGAGTTGGTAGCAGCTAAAAAATCTTTAGAATCAGGCGATACCTATAGAGCACTTTCTCTTATTGGTCGAATCCGCACAATAATGAAGACATGCGTTTCTCAAATAGACATCTTAGAGACAATGACGCCACTTCAATTCAATTCATTTCGAGGAAGATTATCTGCATCTTCAGGTTTTCAATCAGTTCAATTCCGTGAATTGGAAGCACATTTAGGTCGTCGTGATTCTAAGATGGACGGTCATTTACCTGCTGAAATGCGATCAAAAATTACCGAGATTAAAAATAGTAGATCGCTCTGGGATAGCACGCTGCTCTATTTATCAATGCGCGGACATAAAATCCCTGATAGATATTTAAATCGAGACTTTTCAAAACCTTATGAAGCAAATAAGGAAGTGCAGGATATTCTGGTCGAAGTTCACAAAAATGATCAGGAAAGTGCAATGGTTTGCGAGCGCTTAGTCGATTTCGATGAAGGCCTTCAAGAGTGGCGCTATCGCCATGTAAAGATGGTGGAACGAACAATTGGCCATAAAGTTGGTACTGGTGGTTCTAGCGGAGTGGATTATTTAGCGTCCACGCTTTTTAATCCTGTATTTAAAGATCTATGGGAAATTCGAGATCGTTTTTAAGGACGGAACCAGATAGTTGTATTTGGTGGGATCTTCCCAACTTTAAGTGGGCCTGAAGATATCAGAATTTCGCCCTTAGGCATTTTGTAAGGCTTTGAATTGAAATTCATTATGCAGTGCCAACCATTTGGTCTAGCAAAGTGAAGAACCTCAACGCTCTTGGTTGGAATCCAATTTAACTCTTCTTCAGTTTGTAGAACTTTACGTAGTGCAAGTGCCTCGCGGTACATTTCAAGTGTTGTTCCTTTTATTCCACTTTGAATTGAGGCCGACAAATCTTTAAACCAAACTGGTTGGGGCAGATGCGATTTACCAGTTTTACTAAAACCAAATGATTCACCAACTGGAGTCCAAGGAAGTGGAACTCGACAACCATCGCGTCCTTTTTCAGTATGGATAAGAGCAAGTCCACTTGGTTTTTCTTTTCTTATTTTTTTAACAACGTTTCTAAACCAAGTTGGGTCTTGTAAATCCTCTTCCTTCAAATCTTCAACTTCAAATAATCCAAGTTCTTCGCCTTGATACATATAAGTACAACCAGGAAGCGCAAGTAAGAAGAGAGTCGCAGCGCGAGCGCGTTGTATACCAAGTTGATAATTAACTGGATGGCTCTTCCCATCACTTAGTAACCACATCCTCAAATCAATATTTTTTGGTAATCCATATCGAGTCGCATGACGAACGCGATCATGGTTATCTAAAACCCAAGTTGATGAGGAGCCTTCACTCTTTGCGAGTTTTAAATTTTCAGTAATGATTTTCTTGTAAGACTTTGCATCATATGGCGCACCAAGTAGATCGAAATTAAATGCCTGTCCTAATTCATCTGGTCTTGCATAAAGCATTCTTCGTTTTGCTCGAACATATGCCTCTGCAACTGCAAATTTAGGTGGGTTATATTCATTAAATACTTTTCGCCATTCGCGGTAGACCTTATGCGTTTCATTACGGTCAAAGAGGACATCTTTACCATTTTGAACAATTTTAAAAGAATCAGTCGTAGTCTTCTTAGCAGTATAAATCTTCTTTAAATCCTTCTTTAATGCATGAGCAACATCAACTCGAAAACCATCCACTCCGCGATCAGCCCAGAACCGAAGTGTCTTTAAGAAATCCTCTTCTACTTCGCGGTTATCCCAATTCCAATCTGGTTGCTCTGGTGCAAATAAATGTAAATACCACTGGCCTGGTGTCCCATCCGGATTAGTAGTTCTTGTCCAGGCACTTGGCGCAAAATGTGATGGCCAATCATTTGGCGGAAGTTCACCATTCTTTCCACGACCATCTCTAAAAATATAACGATTACGAGCTTTCGATCCAGGTTCAGATGCGAGTGCTTCTTGAAACCACTTATGCCTATTTGAAGAATGATTAGGGACAATATCTACTATTACCGAAATATCTACTCTGTGAAACGCAGAAATCATCCGATCAAAATCTTTTAATGTTCCAATCTTTGGATCAACATCACGATAATCATCAACGTCGTAGCCACCATCAGCCAGAGCGGATGGATAAAAGGGGCTTAACCAGACCGCATCTAAATTTAAAGATTTAAGGTATGGAATCTTTTCAGTGATTCCATTTAAATCACCAATGCCATCACCATTTGAATCAAAAAAGGACCTTGGATAGATCTGGTAGATGGCAGCCTGCCTCCACCACAACGCATCCTTCGACATAGGCAGAACCTTAGTCGTTAATTAGATGTAGCTGAGCCAAGAGTTAATGAGTAACTCTTATTTCCACCAGTGGGTAAAGTAACAGTTAAGGTGATTCTGTCTCCTGGTGCATGAGATCTAATTCTCACGATTGCACTCACAAAATCAGTTATTTTCTTTCCGTCAATTGAAGTAATCACGGAACCCACTGCAATTCCTGCAGCAGATGCCGCTTCACCATTGGTTAGTCCAGAAATTTTTGCACCTTTGCCAGTGAAAGCCTGATCAAAATAAACGCCTAGTATTGGCCTAGTTGCTTTCCCATTCTGCAAAATCTCATCAATTATTCGCTTTGCTTCATTTATCGGTATCGAGAATCCCAATCCGATTGAGCCACTCTGACCACCGAATGAACTTCCTAAAGTTGCAATAGCAGAATTAATTCCAATTAATCTTCCTTGCGAATCAGTAAGTGGGCCGCCGGAGTTACCTGGATTTATCGCAGCATCTGTTTGAATCGCATTTACATATGAGTCAGTTGCGCCATTCTGACCAGTTGTTACTGGGCGATTGAGCGATGAAACAATTCCGCTTGTGACTGTGTGATCAAGTCCTAGAGGTGAACCAAAAGCAATTACCGGATCTCCGATTTGGATTGCACTTGAATCACCAAATGAAATAACTGGCTGATTTCCTTTATCAATTTTTATTACAGCCAAATCGTAATTTGAATCTTTACCAACAAGAATTGCATTAACTTCTTCGCCATTATCTAATTCAACAGTTATTGAAGTAGCGCCATCAATTACGTGATTATTTGTAACAATCCAAGAGGAATTTGAATCGGTCTTAAAAATTGAACCTGAACCAGTCCCGCTGCCATTTGGCGTTGTGCTCTTTATCGTCACAAGGGCTGGGAAAACTTGATTGACAATTCCGTTAATTGTTCCGGGAGTGCCACCTAAAGAAACTGCACTTCGGTTCTTGGCACAGGTCCCGGTCGATGCATAAAGAAGACCCGTCTTATTATCTACACAGGCGGTAGTTACCGACTTCCCCCAATTAATTCCCGCGGTTGCAACGCCACCTACAGTCGTAGCTCCAATTACAAAACCAATGGCTACCTTTGCAAAGGTGCTCTTCATTCGAATTACCCTCCGTAGTGAATTAGTTACTCCGTGATTTAATTACAGAGACCTTAAGCCTTTATTAAGGTTAATTCAAAGTTTCCTGAGAAGGCATCTCCATTCTCCGGACCTCTGGTACCGCGAGCATCACAATAACCATTACAACAGTTATTCCCGCGGCCAGCTCCATGGCCCTTGGAATTCCAAGCCATGATGAAATTGGTCCAGCAATTGCAAGTCCAACAGGACGTAACAAAAGGGATCCCATTGCATCAAATGAAGAAATTCTAGAGAGCGTCTCTCTTGGCACAGTTCTCTGTAATGCAGTTGGCCAGATACTTGCCCATAAATCTAAAACTATTCCCCAGATAAATGCAGATAACGCAATAAACCAAAGTGGTTGCGGAGCAACCATTGAGTACATATACACTGCAAAAAATAATGTTAATAAAGTAAGCGTTCTCATAGGATATTTAAACTTAACACGCATTCCAATTATCGATCCAATAATTAAACCGATTGATTCCATAGTTAGAACCAATGACCAAGACTTGGCACCATTAAAGTGCTGCAGAGAAATCAATGGACCCAAAACATTCTCACCCCAGGCCCAGGCCATTACAATCACAGAGAAGCCAGCTACTTCGACGACAATCCAGCGATAGGAAATAAAGACTTTCCAGCCATGCTTTAAATCAAATAGCATTGAATGTTCGCTCTCAGATTTCGCATGAACCTTATGAGAAAAACTTAGAACTAATAATCCAGAAATCAAAAATGTCGATGCATCAATTAACAGTGCCCAGCCAGCGCCAAATTGTGCAACCAGGATTCCGGCGGACGCTGCGCCTAAAATCATAGAACTATTGGTAAAAAAATTTCCAAATGCATTTGCCTGTTGTAAATCTTTTTCAGGTACCAATGCGGGAACAATTCCAGAATTTGCTGGCCAGAAAATTCCCCACATTAGACCAAAGTTTATATTTGCAATAAGCATCAACCAGATTGGTACATCACCTTTTATAAAGAAAAAAGCCTGGATAAATAAACCGATGGATCCCCAAGTATCAGAGATGCCAGCCATTCGAACTCTGCCGAATTTATCGGCTATTACGCCACCAAAGGGAGCCACAATCAACATAGATATTGTTGCGCTGCCAAGTATCCAACCCAAGAGTGTTGGCGAACCATTTTTTAAATGGAGAATTCCAAATGCAAGTGCTACTGGAGACATCCCATTTCCGAAATTAGAAATAAAGCGACCAGCGTAGTATCGCTTTAGAAATGGATAATTAAGGAGAGTTCGAACTTGCATTAAGGCTTTTTGCTCTCAATATCCTTTATTACTCTATGAATATCCCTTGCAATTTCCTTCAATTCCTTTAATTCTTCATTAGCAATTTGGCGGGCTTCCTTGGCTAGTTCAAATTCACCTAGAGAAGCTTCATGAGTTTCATTTATTTTCTGTTCAACTCCAACGGAAGCGAGATTTTGACCAACCATAATTATTGACAGTAAAACCAACTGTAAAAAAGTCTGTGCGATCCAAGCAACAATTGTTACAACATCATGTGTTTTTAACGCTGCAGGAAGCGATATCAAGGCCAAGATTGCAAAGAGATAAGCACACCACATCGTTGCAACACCATCAGTAATCTTTTTGGCTAACCAATCGTTAAAGTTTTTTGATTTTGACATGGGTTAAGTCTACTTAGATGGTGAAATATCTAACCGTAATGCAAAATATCCGGCGAGTGCTAACCCAATAATTAAGGTAGAGATCCAGAACCATTGAAGGTTTGCCCCAATCAAAGTACCTGCAACTATTGGTCCACCTATCCCCGCTATTTGCCAGGCATTCGCTCCAAATGCGTTATATCGCCCTCTTAAATGTTCCGGTGCAAGTGAATTTATGACCGAAGGCATGACAGGTGACCAGATCATTTCTCCGATCCCAAATACTGCCTGATTTAAAATCACGAGTGCAACAGCGAGAGATGTAATCATTCCTGAAAATGCCAGAGTGATCCATGCAAGGATCCAGAAGAAAACAGCAGTTGCTAATGCTTTACGTGGTTCTGCATTTTCGACTTTCTTTGTAAACCAGAGTTGAGTGGTAGCAATTAAAATAGTATTTGTAGCAAAAGCCCATGCAAGCACACCTGGTGAGACGTGAGCAAACTTTCTTGAGAAGGCAGTAAAACCAACTTCTAATTGACTATACCCACTAAAAATACAGAGTACTGCAACCAACCAGTACTTAATAAATTTCTTATCTTTTAAAACGTCTCCCCAGCCTTCACCAATCTCTGAACGTGCAATACGTTCTTTCGAGGTTCTGTGGCCCACATCTTTGATAAAAATTACAAAAATAAAATAAATTAGGAAGGAGACTCCATCAATTAAATAGAGCCGTTCGTAACTTGAGGCTTTCCCATTTAAAACAAATATTGAAGATATTAAACCACCTAAACCAAGTCCAAGATTCATAAGAGCAAACTGGGCACCAAAGTATCTAGTTACATATTCGCTCGGAACAATCTCAACACCTAAAGCACTCTGACTCGGCCACATCGCAGACTGGCCAAACGAAATTATTGTGAAAATCAATATCGCGCCGGTGAAGCTACTTATTTTGGCCATTCCTCCGTACCCAACTGCAGAAACTATTAATGAACCTAATAAGACTGGGCGCGGTCCCCAATGATCAATTAAATATCCATGAAGCGGTGAAAAAATAAGCGAAGCGAGCATTCCATAGCCGGCAACTACGCCAGCAAGTGCTGAAGATATTCCTCTTATTTCATGTAAGTAAATAAACATGAAGGGAAATACAAAGCCATTTCCTAGTGCAGATAGAAAATTACCGGCAACTAAAACCCGAGCTTTGAATGGCATCCCGCCAGCCTATCTAATAAGCCTCATATCTGGTTTCTCTATAATAAATGCGACTGCCCAATAAACAGAGAATGCAACAAAAATTCCACCATAAATATCAATTAAGAAATGTTGGGCTAGAAAAACTGTTGCCGGAATAATCAATAAGAACCATCCAATAAGAAGATATGAAGTTTTCTTGATATTCTTACGTAGGCGCCATGAAGCGATAATCGAAATTATTGACCAAGTCACATGATTTGAAGGAAACCCATTTAGAGGGCGATCATTCCCCCAGATCACGTGTACCAATATCCAATTTAAGGTAGATGAGTCTGAAACTTTTGGTCTAGGTACTTCTGTCTGAAAAAAAGCGTAGGCAATATCTAGGCACAATTGACTGATGATTATTGAGATGCCATTTACCAAAAAGGCTTTAATTCCTGCAACTCTATATGAAATATATGGGACTACGAAGGCTGCAAGTAAATGAAAACTCAGATACGGAAAGACAAAAATAGGTATCAGAGGTATTTTTTCATCTAACCATCCACGCATGATTAAAGGTGGGTAGGTTGGATTAATTTTGTTAAAAATCTCATAAGTAACGAATGAGAGGATAATTCCAATATAAACAAGGATTATCTTTACCTTATTTGAAGTAGCGATCATCAGCACACCCTATAGAATTAGCAATTATGCGTAAATGGGGACGAGTCTTCGCAATCATCGCCTCCCTTGGCATCGTTCTTACTTCTGGCGCAGTTATGTTTGTAAATAGAACTGCGACCAAAGCAATCCCTAGATCCAAAGCCCTAGTTGGTGCAAGACAATCAACAGATGGTGGGACAAATATTCTGCTTCTCGGACTTGATAGCCGTCGAGATAATGATGGAAATAATTTGCCTCGAAAATTACTTAACTATATGCATGTTGGGTCTACAAGTGCTGTTGGTGGTTACAACACAAACACCATGATTCTCATTCACATTCCAGCAAATGGTAAGAAAGCTGTTGCAGTCTCAATTCCTCGAGATGATTATGTAAATGTTCCAGATTTAGGTTATAAGAAAATAAAAGAAGCTTATGGATATGCAAAATACGCTGAAGATTCCAGACTTTATAAATTAGGAATAAAAAATCCAGACCGCGAGCACCAATCGCGTGAAGCCGGAAGAACTGCGACATTAAAAACTATATCTGCACTTTTAGATGTGCCAATTGACCATTTTGCAGAGGTTAATCTCGTTGGATTTTATGATTTGGCAAACGCACTTGGCGGAATTCAAGTCTGTTTAAAAAATGCCGTTGATGATTCTAAATATTCTGGCGCACAATTCCCTGCCGGACTTCAGACGATATCTGGAGTTGATGCACTCAAGTTTGTTCGCCAACGTCATGGTTTACCAAATGGCGACCTTGATCGCACCCATCGCCAGCAAGCGTTTATCACGGGAGTTATCACTAAATTCCGTACCCAAGGAATCTTTGGTGATATTGGAAAGATTTCATCATTATTAAATGTTGCAAAGAAAGATGTAGTAATTGATCAAGGTTTTGATGTTCTAGGGTTCTTACCAAAGGCAAAATCATTAACTGGTGGAAATATAACTTTCCATACTCTTCCGATTGAGGGTTATGTGATGCGCAATAGCCAATCAGTTAATTTAATTGATGAAGTAAAAGTAAAAGCCTTTGTACAAGATCTTTTCTATCCAAAACCACTACCAAAGGGTTCAAGCAGTGCATCGTCATCACCATCCCCTAAAGCCACTTCTTTAATAAGTCAGGCAAATGGCAAACCGGTTGATGGTTCTGGAATTCCTTGCGTTAATTAATCATCCCCTTCTCCATTAAAGCCAAATATTCCACCCTCATGTTCGCTCCTACCGCGATTTTCTCCTTCACCTTCGCCACCACCATTTGGAGGTTGAATATGCGATGCAGAGTTCGGATTACTTAATTTCTTACTTGGTGCACTCTGAGCGTTCTGTGGGGTTTGTGGAGTGGTGTTTTGTGGAGCGACTGAAGTTGGTGAAGCAGTCGCGGCCGAATTTACATTTACATTTGATGTTTTATTTGGCTTTAATTCGGCATAAGCAACTCCTGCAGCAATAGCTAATCCTCCAGCAATAATTGCAATCTGCACCTTCATTGAATTCCTCCAGAAGATAATTATGATTCGTAGGTGAGAAGAGCGCTACTTTATTTGGGACTTTTAACCATACTCACAGCAATCTTTCTGATTCATAACCATTCAATAAGGGCAGAACAACCTACCTCACGCGGTATTGGTCTGATAATTATTGGTGCTGCTCTTGGAGTAAGTTCAACACTCTTTCAAGGTTTCTATGGAGTTAAGTATGCAGATGCTGGATTAATGGGCATAACTTCGGGAGCAGCTCTTGGTTCCCTTATTGCTCTAAAGCTTGGAAATGAATTTGGATCACGACTAGGAATATTAATTACCATAATATTTGCACTTATTTCTTTTTATGTCTTTGATTGGGCAAAGAACCGGTTCATTGTAAATGGACTGCTCTTGATTTTAATATTTAGTACTCCCATTATTTTCTTTAGCATGAGTTCAACACCTGACTCTACTTTCTGGCTTCTTGGCTCATTTCATCATCTGACAAAGCACCCGGTAAAGATATTTGCTCCATTTGTTGAAGTTGGAATTATTACCTCATTCTTTGTAGCGAGAAAAGTGCTATCTAGGTCTAGGCTAGTTAAATTTTTTGTAGGGCTTGGTACGGCTTTTTTAATTGGACCGTGGGTTAACGTAACCGGTGCAATTCTTGGATTTGGTGCCTTCATTCCTTTCTTAACTAGAAAACTTATTCAAGGTGATACGAGAAGATTGCTTTCTTATGCGGCTCTAACAGCCCCAATCCTTTTACTTATCATAGATATTCTGATTAATAAATTAAATGAAATATCGGTAAGTGTAATTACTCTAAATCTGGCTCTATTTTTATCTTGGTTTGGTAAAAAGGAGTCCAATAGCAAGGCCCAGGATTCCAATGGCTGAAACTGCAGTGAGGACTCTACGGACTCTAGGTCTTTCTAGAAAGACCGATGCTTTATCTACAACAAGTATTAAAGATGAGTACCAGGACATTGAAGCGCTCGCTTGAACGCAAGATAGGATAAAAATTCCAAGGCCTAAATTAAAATTTTTTGGAACAAATTGAGGAATAAATGCAACAGCAAAAACTGCCGCTTTTACATTGGTTAAATTTGTTAGTAGCCCGACTTTATATGCAGCCCAAAACTCAGTCTTGACTGAACTCTTTAAATCAAATTTCCCAAACTCTTTACGAATTTCAAGAAGTGTCTGGAATGAGAGAATTCCAAGATATGCCACGCCTGCATATTTTAAAATATTAAATGCGGTTGGAGATTTGGAAAATATTGCAGATAAACCAATTCCAGATGCTGCTCCCCAGATTAATAAACCTGAAGAGTTTCCAAGTACAGAGTAGAAGGCAGGACGTTTACCGCCAATAATGCTCTGTCGAAGAACCATCGCCACACCTTGGCCTGGGACTATTGCGAGAAGTAAGGCGGCTAAGAAGAAAGGTGGGAAAGCTTTTAATAAATCAATCATTTAGTTACGCGCCGGCGCCAGGTTGCATATTTAGTAGCAACTGGATCCTCGAAAGTTGTGAATTTTCTTCCTATCGCCCGATTTAATAAAAGATCGGCGAATTCTGGATTTCGGGCGAGAATAGGGCCATGTAAGTAGGTGCCAAATATGTTCCCATTTATCGCACCATCAAATTTTCCGTCGCCATTACCGTTGCCGACTTTTACCCTACCTAATGGGGTCGCGTTTGGACCAAGAACGGTTTTCCCTGCATGGTTTTCAAATCCAGTTAAATCAAAATCCATTCCGGTGAATTCTGTTTTGATATCGCCAACATATCTTTTATCTCCAGGAGTTGAATCGACATCAAGTAATCCGAGGCCCTTAAATTCCTTTCCATCTGCATAGAAAGAATTGCCCAGTATTTGAAAGCCCGCGCATACTGCAAGGAAGACAGCTCCGCGTTCTAATACTAGATTTATCGTTTCTTCATCTCGCTTAAGTGCTTCAAGACTAAGTATTTGAGCTGCATCTTCAGCTCCGCCCAATAAATAAATATCGCCATTTGTTGGAATTGAATCTTTATAAGTGACATCCAATATATTGGCCGTAATTCCTAAGTAACGACCTCTAAATTCAAGTACTTCAGCATTTCCTCTGTCGCCATAAGTTCCGAGTAATTCGTTATGAATTCTTACAACATTGATTTTCATGCTCTTACCAACCCGTGAAAAGCAGTGTATGCAGCTAGTACATCAACATTTGAATTCTTTTCAAAATGCCCAACTGCGCTTTCAAAATCTTTAAAATCTTTACTATCTATCCCTTGAACATGTAATCGATAAACCATATCTAGAGCACGTTCACCAGTTACTGCAATTTTCTTTCCTTTAAGGGAAGAGAAATCGATATCCCATAACCAAGATGTATCAATGCCATCAACTTCTCGGGCATTTAATATCAAAATTACGTTGTTACTTCTGATACCAAGTAATGCCTCACGCCATGATGCTGGGTTCTTGGTAAGTCTTAACTTGGTTCTGACTCCCTTTACATTTAACTCTGCAGACCGCTCTAGCGAGGCTTCATTGATTTCAATAGGTGCCGCACCAATTTTTTCTGCCGCAATATTTGCCAACTGTGCATTACGAATTGCTGCACTTCCTGCGGTTAAATTTATTTCAGCATTCTTATTAGTTAAGCCACAGGAGCAATTAAAACCTTTCTGATTCCAATTTAGGTATTTTCCACAATTAGGACAGACCGCACCATCTTCATGTGCTCTTCCGCCAAATGAAATTCGTTTTGGAGCAAACCCACCATTTAGTGCATAGGCAACAAATGGATCATCTACATCGCCAATAAATGTTGTATTTGGCAATTCTCTAGCTAGATCATGCCAGCGCTTTGCCACTTTTTTTACTTCGTGCATCCGGTGCAATTGATCACGCGTTAAGTTAAGCAAGAGAACTACTTTTGGATTTGTATCTTTTGCAACTTTGATTAGATGGAGTTCATCGACTTCTAGTACCGCATATTCACTTTTATTCATCAGCGCTGTTGCTACGCCACGATCTAAATTTGAACCTGTGCTATTTGAAACAGTCGGCCCAAGCGATTCCACACATTTTGTAATTGCTCGGGTAGTAGAAGTCTTACCATTGGTTCCTGAGACCAAAATTATCTTTCGATTTTTGGCGAGAACCGATAATGCTTTTGGATAAATAGATAGCAGAATTTTTCCAGGAATTGTTGCTCCAGATTTACGCAGAAGTTGCTTTGATGCAAAACCCGCAAGTTTTGCAATCGCTATCGAGAACTTCAGTCGCATTTAATAATTAGTCGAGACGGATTTCTCCCGATGGCGTCTGCAGATAAACCGCAACTATTCCTTCTTCGCCGTCATTTTTAGCCGGATCAATCCAGACAACTTCGATATCGCTTCCAATTACCTTTTGTAGATCGCTTCCAACCCAATTAGTTAGAGAATTCTTATCTCCAGCAATTTCAATTTTAGTTATTTTCGATACTGCTTTTCCATCTGTTGATGGATGATCGAGTGTAAGCCACTTGATAAAGAATGGAAGCTGACGATTTTCAAGTAATTCAATAATTCCAATCTGCTTCCAAGTAAGTTCGCCGCCGTCTGGTTTTTTACGATGACCTTCGACAGCGTCGCGGCCTATCTTCTTTTCAATATCGCTCAAATCATCTGTTGCTAATACCCAAGTCAACCATCCGCCACCTTCTGCAGCACGACGCGAAACTGCTTTCCCAAATGGTGATGAATCTGTTGCTGGATGATCTAGTGGGCAGACAACTTCTAAGTAACGACCATTTTGTAATGGAAGAGTGAAGTTACGAGTACCAAAACGAGGATGAACTCCACCATCAACGAATGTGCTTCCAAGACGAGCACCAAGACGTTGTACTGTGTCTGCTAACTGTTCATGGGAAGTCACATAAGAGAGATGGTCTAAACGCATAGGTGAATTTTGCACCATCCAAAGGGGTGCTAATTACCACCGGCTACGCAGGAAATACCCGGATCTGGGAGTTCTCCCCGAAGAAAATAAGCATCCACTTTAGAGTCAATACATTTAACTCCGCGATCGTGGCCAGTATGACCCTCGCCATTTAATGTTAAGAGAATTGAATCAGGAAATTCTTTGGCCAGATTCTCTGCCCATATATAAGGAGTTGCGGGATCTTTTGTTACACCAATAATAATAAATTTGGTGGAACGTATATCTTTAAATGGCAACTTCGGTTGAAGTGGTGGGGCTTTCCAATATGTACATGGCAGATCTCCGTATGCAATGTATCGGCCAAAAGTTTCTGATGCCTTAATAAAATTAGAAACATCTTTTGTCAGCTCTTCAAAACTCCTTCTGGTATTCCAATCTAAGCAATTAATTGCGATTCCGATATCATTCTGATTATTAAAGTAATGGCCACTTGAATCCCGATTGTTATATTGATCAGCAATTGTTAATAATCGATCAGGAATACCCTCATCAAAGGCTTTAGTGAGCCCAACTTTTAAATTAGCCCATCCAAGTGCACTGTCATAAAGTGATGCAGCTATTGCCGTTACCGCAAGTGATCTCGAAAGCGGGCGGCCATTTCGATTTCTAAGCGGTTTTGTTCCGGAATCTTCAATGAATTTCTGAATTTGATCTTTAGAAAATTTTGGATTCGCAGAAATAAAATTATCCAAAGACTTTTCAAACCCTGCTGTCTGATTGAGGCTCTGATCTCTGATGGAAATATTAGGATCTACTGCGCCATCTAAAACAAATCGACCTACAGAATCTGGAAAAAGTGAAATAAAGATGGCACCAAGATAAGTTCCATAACTCTTGCCCAAGAAATTCAACTTCTTTTCACCCAAGATATTGCGAAAAATTTCCATATCTTTTGCAGTCTCAAAAGTGCTTAGATGGCCCAATTTCACTCCTGCTTTAGCAGCACAAGCATCTGCAAAAGATTTGGCGGCATCTATTAATTTATTTGAAGTACCGCTTGCTCCATCTATATCAATAAATTTATCTTCCTCTTTATCCGATAAACATCGGATCGGTTCAGACATCCCAATTCCGCGGCCATCAAAACCAACGATGTCATATTTACTATTTAAGTCTTTTGAGACGATCGAATTGGCGCTCATGGCGTAGTCGTAGGCCGACCCCCCAGGACCACCTGGATTCACAAGAATTGAACCTAATCTATTCTTCTTATCAGTGGCTTCATGCTTTAAAACTTGTAATGTGAAATGACCTTTTTCTGGGGTTTCATAATTTATTGGAACTCTAAAAGTTCCACATTTAAAATCCTGATAGCAATCTTCCCAATTTATTCTCTGTGATTTATAACGATCAAGATTCCAGGTTTTCTCATTACTTTTACCAATGAAAATTATTAATCCAGCAGCCAATACAAAAATCAATATGGCAGAGATAAAAAATCTGCGCTGCTTCATTTTAATTGCACCATCATGGCCTCGACTGTTAGGAGTGGGGCCGCATTATGCACTAAATTCACCCGCGCCTTCATAATCGCTTCAATTTTCTTTAATGTCTCTTCAGAAGTTGTACTGGCAGCAACTTTCTCTAACTCTTTTGTTAAATCTAAGTTCACGCTATCGCCAGTTTTGCCAGATTGAATTAGTAAAACATCACGGTACAAAGTAACAATATCTAGGAGTGCTTGATCTAAATAATCGCGGACCATTCTGGTGGCTCTTGATTTCTGTTCTTTCTCCAATTCCTTAACTGCCTTTGATCCACCTTGTGCAAGGCGACTGCCAGTCTGGCCCCATGCTTCTTTAAGTGCCTTTAATTCTTCTTCATCACGTGCTTCTGAAATTTCCTCTGCCTCAGCTTTGGCTGCATCAACTAATTGCCCTGCAGATCTAAAAGCGCTTGCAATATCAGTTATCGAAAGGGCTAATTTTAAAATTGATTCACGGCGTGACCGCGCTTCTGCATTTGTCGCAAGATATCTGGCCCTACCAACATGGCCACCTGCAGCACGGGCAGCAAATTCCGCCATCGACCCCGAAATTCCTTCTTTAACCAATAATTTTGCAACAGATTCAATTGAAGGTGTACGTAATACCAGAGACCGAACTCTTGAACGGATTGTTGGTAATACATCAGTTGCTGTTGGTGCGCAGAGTAACCAGACTGTATGCGCACCTGGCTCTTCGATTGCCTTTAATAATGCATTTGCCGCAGATTCAGTTAAGCGGTCAGCATCTTCAATTACAACCACCCGATATTCGCCAACTGAAGGAGCCCAGGCTGCCCGGGTAATTAATTCACGGATCTCATCAATTTTTATTGATAATCCTTCAGTTCTAATTAATTCAACATCCCCATGAGTTCCCGCAAGTGCGCTACGGCAATTTACACAATCCCCACAGCCACCTTTTTCACACACAAGTGCTGCAGCAAAAGCCACCGCGGCATTACTCCTCCCAGATCCTGGAGGGCCAGTAAATAACCAAGCATGTGTCATTACTTGTGATTTATTTTTATCATCACGCGATGCATTTACCGCATCTTTTAAAACTCCAACGACTTGGTCTTGGTCTATAAGTAAATCAAAGACCGACATTTATTTACGCTTTTGATTTATTTTTAAGCGCGGCAGAGTATCAACACGCTCTTTAATTAAATTAGATATCTCTTCAATTGAAAGTCTTGCATCAATTATTAGGTAACGCTCTGGATCACTCTTTGCAAGATGTAGGAACTCTTGCCGAACTCTCTCATGGAAAGCAAGTGGCTCTGCTTCCAAACGATCACGTTCGACAAATCTTGAAAGACCAATATCTGCAGGGATATCTAAAAGAATCGTTAAATCTGGATATAAAGTCTCTGTTGCCCACCTTGAAATTCTTGCAATCTCAGCCGGCATCAATACTCTTCCTGCACCTTGATAGGCAATTGAAGAATCCATGTAACGATCAGTTATTACAACTTCACCCATATCTAGTGCAGGTTTAATTATTTTGGCAACATGATTAGCGCGGTCGGCTGCATAAAGTAATGCCTCGGATTTTGCTGAAATCGAACCAGTTTCTGGTGATAATAAAATTTCACGCAATTTTTTTCCAAGCTCTGTTTCGCCTGGCTCGTGAGTTAAAATTACATTTTCACCTACAGATTCAAGATAAGTTTTTAATAACTTAACTTGAGTTGACTTTCCAGAACCCTCACCACCTTCAAATGCAATAAATATTCCGTGATGTTCGACTCCCCTAAAAGTACCTAGATCACCTCGGAACGCAGCAGCAACATCCGACCAGAGCGAAACCGTTGGCCGATCTCTCATCTGGCGATATGAAAATACTCCTACCCCAGTTCCTAGAATTCCGGCTGCAAGCATTGTGAATGCAGCTCCATTGTAAGTAACTACCAATTTATGGAATTTAAATGTGTGTTTACCAATCCATGCAGCAACAACTGGAGCAATTGCCAAAACTAAAACTAAAGAGATTCGAATTAATGATTGGACGAAGGCAAAAGTGCGACCACGCACTGCATCATCGACCTCACTCCCTAACATCGTAAAGCCTGCTACCCATGAAATTCCGGCAAATGCACCGAGTAATACAACTATAAAAATTGCCAGAACTAAGTTGGTAATAAGAGCAAGAAGTATTAAGAAGATTGAGGAGATAGTTAACGCCGCGCCAAATAATCTCCTTCTAGAAAAAGGTGCAAAAACTTTTGGTCCAAGAGAAATTCCAAGCGCTAGGCCAGTAAATACTGCGCCAAATAGAACACCATATGCTGCATCTCCAGCCTGAAGATCACCAACAAATGTTCGAGCTAAGCCGATGACAGCGCCGGCGGCAAAGAAGGCGCCAAGCATTCCAAAAATTAATCCCCGAATTACCTTTGAAGAATTAACAAATTTAAATCCGTCGATTAAGGCACGCCCTATATTCTGATTAGATGCCTTTTCGCTGGAAGCCCCTTTTGGAATTTCGCGTAATCTAAAGACAACCCAAGCTGTATAAAGAAATGAAATTGCATCAATATATAGAGCCAGATCAGCCGTAGATGCATATCCAGATGGAATTAAATTTGTAAAACCTGCAGAAAATAATGCGAGGATTGAAAAAACAATCGCTGCAATTGGTGCAGTTCCATATGCTGCTAATAATGAAACTTGATTTGCACTTTCCAATTTATTTTTAGGAACCAAATTTGGAACTGATGCCTCTTTTGCCGGAGACCAGAAGAGTGTTACTGCCTCTACTAGAACTGTTGCGGTATAAAGCCAGAGATAATTTCCAACCAATGGAATTGATAAATAAAGCCCAAAACGTAAAATGTCGCAGACAATCATCAATCTACGACGATCAAACCGATCAGCAATCACTCCTGCTATCGGGCCAAGAAAAACAGCAGGAAGTAAGCGGACGATGAAAACTCCAGCAATCGCAAAGTTAGCTTTCTTATAATTCCCGCCTGATAATTCTTGAGCAAGTGCAGTCGTTGCAAGTAGTCCAAGCCAATCTCCAAATGAAGAGAAGGCCATTGAATTCCATAATCTTCTAAATGCAGGAATTGCTAAAACACTTCGGGTATCAGATTGCGCAGGTGGCGCGGGATATGGAAGTGTCGACATAAGTTAAGCCTAGACCGGAGTAGCGACCTTGCTCTCGCCAGTCGCAGCTTTCTTCTTCTTAGTTTTCCCAGTTGCTTTTACAGTATTTGATGTAAGTGATGGAGCACTCTTCTTGGCACGCTTTGATTTCTTTGGCGCACCACCATTCTCTGCTTCCCAAGCACGTCGCCCAGCAAGTAATTCAAGAGCACGTTCGATTGTTAACGTCTCGACAGTGTCACCGCGACGTAGTGTTGCATTTGTTTCGCCGTCAGTAACATAAACACCAAATCGTCCATCTTTAACTAAAACTGGTTTCTGTGTTGCTGGATCTAAACCAAGATCCTTTAATGGTGGTTTTGCCACTCCACGACGTCGAACCTTTGGTTGTTTATAAATTTCAATTGCTTCATCCAAAGTAATTGTGAAAAGTTGATCTTCTGAAGTAAGTGTTCGTGAATCTGAACCATGTGTCATATAAGGTCCATAACGACCGTTCTGAACAGTAATTGGAACTCCTTCATATTCTCCAAGGGTTCTTGGTAGTGAGAAAAGTTTTAAAGCATCTTCTAAATTTATTGTGTCTAGCGACATCGTAGAGAATAGTGAAGCAGTTTTCGGCTTCACATCATCTTTCTTTTTCCGCTTTTTCTTCTCGCCTTCAACCACGACTGGTTCAGGTAAAACTTCAGTTACATAAGGACCAAAACGACCTGACTTTGCAATCAACTGGTGTCCAGTTGTTGGATCAATACCAAGTTCGCGTTCACCAGATGGTTGTGCAAGTAAATCAAGTGCAACTTGAAGAGTTAATTCATCAGGAGCCATTGTCTCTGGAATATTTGCGAATTTTCGGTTCTCTCCCTGACCTTGTTGAATATAAGCGCCAAACCGACCAACTCGTATCTCAATATCATCACCCATCTTCATGGTGTTGATCTGCTGTGCATCAATTGCACCTAAATCATTTGCAAGTGCTTCAAGACCTGGATTTCCATCCGTACCAAAGAAAAATTTAGTTAACCATTTAACTCGATCTTCTTCACCATTTGCAATGCGATCGAGATCTTCCTCCATGGAAGCAGTAAATTCATAATCAACTAACTTTCCAAAATGTTGCTCTAGTAAACCAGTTACGGAGAATGCCAGAAATGTTGGAACAAGAGCACGGCCACGTTTTGCTACATATCCGCGATCCTGAATAGTGCTGATAATTGAAGCGAAAGTTGAAGGGCGACCGATTCCAAGTTCTTCTAATTTCTTAACAAGAGTTGGTTCGGTATAACGCGCCGGTGGTTTAGTTTCGTGACCTTCGCAGGTGTATTGATTTACCTTTATTGAATCGCCCACCTTCATTGGTGGAAGTCGACGATCTGTTTGCTCGGTGGCATCATCTGATGATTTATCTTCAATAATTTCATCATAAGCCGCTAAAAATCCAGGGAAGGTAACTACGGAACCATTGGCACGGAATACCGCAGCGCCACCACTTTTAGTCTCAACATCAAAATCTACGCGCATCTGCATCTTTTTTGCATCAGCCATTTGAGATGCAACTGTTCGTTTCCAAATTAAATCGTAAAGTGCAAACTCATCACGTGATAATTCAGGTGCTAATTCGCCAGGTGTTTTAAAAGTGTCACCAGCAGGTCGGATTGCTTCGTGCGCTTCCTGTGCATTTTTAGTTTTTCCTTCATAAATTCGTGGAGACGCTGGAACATATTCAGCACCATATAAAGTCTTTGCAGAATCCCGTGCCGCCTCAATCGCGGCCTGAGATAACGTCACTGAATCAGTACGCATATATGTAATAAAACCATTTTCATAAAGTCGTTGTGCAACGCGCATTGTTAATTGCGCACCCCAACCCAATCTTGAGCCAGCATCCTGCTGCATTGTCGAAGTTGTGAATGGCGCCTTTGGCCGTTCAGTTCTTGGTGACTCTTCAGTTGATTTAACAGTTAGGGATTTACCTTGAAGCGCTTGAACTAATTCATTTGCTCCAGCCTCATCAAGTAAAAGAATTGATGATGCATTTTTCTCTTTTAAGCCACCATTTGCATCAAAATCATTTGTTGCCGCAACTCGTTTTCCATCAAGTGAAAGTAATCGCGCATTAAAACCAGCTTCACACTCTGCACCAAGGTCCCACCAACTTGAAGCGATAAATGCCATACGTTCGCGTTCGCGTTCAACAATTAATCTTGTTGCAACTGATTGCACGCGTCCTGCAGAGATCCTTGGCATAACTTTCTTCCAGAGAACCGGTGATAGCCGGTAACCATAAAGTCGATCTAAAACGCGCCGGGTCTCTTGCGCATCAACCAAGCGATAATCTAAATCGCGAGTCTCCTTCGCCGCCTTCTGAATTGCATCCTTAGTGATCTCATGGAAAACCATTCGACGGATTGGAATTTTTGGGCGGAGTACTTCAATTAAATGCCATGCAATCGCTTCACCTTCGCGATCTTCATCCGTTGCCAGAATTAATTCATCAGCATCTTTCATTAACTCTTTTAATTCAGAGACCTTTGCCTTCTTATCTGGATTAACCACATATAAAGGTTCGAAATCTTCCTCAATATTTACGCCCTCTTTAGACCAAGGAAACTTCTTTACTTCCTTTGGAATATCAGCAGCACGTTGCGGCAAATCCCGAATATGGCCAACAGAGGCTTCGACAATGTATTCATCGCCGAGGAAAGAGCCAATCTTTCGCGCTTTCGCCGGCGACTCAACGATAACTAATTTCTTTGACATATCTTTGGGGAAGTTAATCGCCTTTAATTAAGCAATCTGAGTTGATGCGCGGCGCGCTCTTACAAGTGCTCCGGCAATAACTAGAAGTGCAGCAAGTCCAATGAACTTTCCATAACTGGAATGTCCACCAAGGTTTAATGAAATAGCAGCTGGAGTTACAAGAAGTCCAACTAGATTCATCACTTTAATAAGTGGGTTAATTGCAGGACCAGCAGTATCTTTAAATGGGTCGCCAACTGTGTCACCCACAACTGTTGCATGGTGCGCTTCTGAACCTTTGCCGCCATGATGTCCATCTTCAACCATCTTCTTTGCGTTATCCCAAGCACCGCCAGAGTTTGCTAAGAAAACAGCCATAAGAGTTCCGGCACCAATTGCACCAGCAAGGTAAGAACCAAGTGCACCAACACCTAAACCAAATCCAACTGCGATTGGTGCCATAACTGCAAGTAATCCTGGAGTTGCAAGTTCGCGTAGTGAATCACGAGTACAGATATCAACTACTGCTGCATATTCAGGTTTCTCAGTACCCTTCATAATTCCAGGGTGCTTCTTAAATTGATTACGTACTTCAAGAACTACTGCACCAGCTGCACGTGACACCGCATTGATTGCAAGGCCAGAGAACATAAATACAACAGCTGCACCAATTATTAAACCAACTAAGTTATTTGGATTTGAAACTGCCAATAATTTATCAATTTCCAAAGCGTTTCCATGTCCATGGTCAGCATATGCTTTTGTGATTACATCTGTGAATGCGCCAAATAATGCAGTTGCCGCAAGAACCGCAGTCGCAATTGCAATACCTTTTGTAATTGCTTTTGTTGTATTACCAACTGCATCAAGAGATGTAAGGATCTTTGCACCTTCACCCTTTACATCTCCAGACATCTCAGCAATTCCCTGTGCGTTATCAGAAATAGGTCCAAAAGTATCCATCGCAACAATTACACCAACTGTTGTTAATAGACCTGTTCCCGCAAGTGCGATTGCAAATAGTGAGAGAATTAATGAGCCATGACCAAGAAGAAATGCACCATAAACAGCTGCTGCAATTAGAACTGCAGAGTAAACCGCAGACTCAAAGCCCACTGAAATACCAGCCAGAATAACGGTTGCAGATCCCGTCTTTGAAGAAGCTGAAACATCTTTTACTGGACGCTTTCCAACCTCAGTAAAGAATCCAGTCAAAATTTGAATTGCTGCAGCTAAAACAATTCCAATAATTACCGCAACAATTGCAATCATTCTTGGGTTTGCATGTGTAGCAATTACTGCAGGTTCAGCATCACCTAACTTATCCATTGTTGTTGGGAGATATGTATAGGTTGCAAATCCAACGAGAACTGCCGAGATAACGGCTGATGCAAAGAATGAACGGTTGATTGACTGCATCGCAGAACGATCGGTAGAGCGCATCTTTGTAATAAAGATTCCGATAATTGCAGTAATAATTCCAATTGCCGGAACAATTAAAGGATAAATAAGCCCTGCCGATCCAAATGATGATTTTCCAAGTACTAAAGCAGCAACTAATGTGACTGCATAGGATTCAAATAGATCTGCTGCCATACCTGCGCAATCACCAACGTTGTCACCAACGTTATCTGCAATTGTTGCCGCATTGCGAGGATCATCTTCTGGAATACCTTGCTCTACTTTTCCAACTAGATCTGCACCAACATCTGCTGCCTTTGTAAAGATTCCGCCACCAACGCGCATAAACATTGCAAGCATTGCTGCGCCAAAACCAAAACCTTCTAAAACTGCTGGCGCATTATCTTTATAAAGCGCTACTACAAGTGAACCACCAAGTAATCCAAGTCCAACTGTTGTCATACCAACTACGCCACCAGTGCGGAATGCAATCTTTACCGCATTCTCAGATGACTTCTGGCGTGCTGCTTCTGCTACGCGAACATTTGCGCGAACTGCCAGCCACATTCCGTTGTAACCAACTAACGCAGAAAAAGCTGCACCAATTAAGAAGAAGACAGAACGACCAACTCGAACTTCGGTAGAACCAGGAAGTGCAAAGAGTAAGAAAAATACAATTCCAACAAAATAAGAAAGGGTTCGGAACTGGCGACTTAAATATGCAGCAGCACCTTCCTGAACCGCGGCAGCGATCTCTTTCATATTCTCAGTTCCCTCGCTATTGGATAGAACTTGAGCGCGAAGGGCCCAGGCAATGCCAAGGGCGAGAAGAGAAATAACTAGGACTGCATATACATAGGACGTGTGGAACACGTAGATCTCCTTGGGTAGTACATCTATGGACTAACTAATGAGAAGGAAGGGTACACATAGACCTATGGATAGGTGCAAATAAATAGGTATATCTAGGTACGCTTACGCTCACGATGAACGTCTTCAACGCCAATAGTGCCATCAACTCATTTGGGTTAACTGGAGTCTTTGCGATCCTTTTTATCGAAACCTCCCTACCTCTGGTCATTGGACTACCAGGAGACTCACTCCTCTTTATTGCTGGCCTAGCCGCATCAGGAACAGCCAGCGCAATCATCCATGTAAAGATCTCATTGCTGGCATTAATTATTGGAGCCCCATTTTTTGCAATTCTTGGCTCCTCATTTGGTCATCATCTCGGACATAAATACGGATCAAAACTTTTCACAAATCCAAATTCAAAATTTTTCCATCCAGATCGTTTAGTAAAAGCAGAGAGATGGATTATTAAATATGGAGAAGGAAAGACTATTTTTCTTTCAAGGTTTGTTCCAATAATTAGACACTTAGTAAATCCTGTCTGCGGAATTATTAAAATGCCTTACCGAAAATTTTTTTTCTGGAATGTACTAAGTGCAATTATCTGGACTGAAGGATTTATTGCACTTGGATATTTTGTGGGTGAAAGACTAAAAGGATCAGTCGATCATTATGTAATTCCATTGGTTGGCGTAATTGTCTTACTATCAATCTCGCCAATTATTTGGGAAGTTTATAAAGAACGTAGAAAGAAGAAGTTAGAGTCCTAAATCTGCAAGTTGGTATGCCGCACGATATTCAAGTCCGGCTTCTTCTACTTTGCCGGCTGCACCACGTTCTACAATTACAGCAACGCCAACAATAATTGCGCCTGCTTCCTTTAATGCTTCAACTGCAGTCAATACTGAGCCACCCGTAGTTGAAGTATCTTCAACAGCGAGAACTCTTCTTCCTTTAACATCCGGTCCTTCAATTCTCCGTTGTAAACCATGTGCTTTCTCTGCTTTACGAACAACAAAGGCATCTAATTTACGTCCCTTACTTCCAGCAACATGCATCATTGCAGTTGCTACAGGATCCGCACCTAGTGTTAAACCACCAACTGCATCAAAATCTAAATCTTTAGTTAGATCAAGCATTACTTCACCAACTAAAGGAGCGGCTACTGCGTCAAGAGTGACTCGGCGAAGATCAACATAATAATCTGCCTCTTTTCCAGAAGAGAGAATCACTTTGCCGTGAACTACAGCTTTATTTAATATTTCTGATTTTAACTTTTCGCGTGCGCTCATAGCCGCACCCTACACAATATTTTTCAGTATCTTTATTTACTTTTCGTTGATTTATAAAGAACTACGGTCTCTTTCCCTCTTTTAACCAGTGATTTTGGTGGATTCTCAGCAAGCAATGCATCAACTTCAGTGCGGAGTTTGGCAACTTCAATTGCCATTGAGGCCACTGCTTCCTCCAATTGGATAATTCTTTTAATTCCAGCGAGGTTAATTCCTTCACCTACAAGACGTTGAATATTTCGAAGAGATGCGATGTCACGTAGTGAATAACGACGACCGCGACCTGAGGTACGTCCTGGGGATACCAATCCCATGCGATCATATTGGCGAAGTGTTTGTGGATGCATACCAGAAAGTTGCGAGGCAACCGAGATTACATAAACTGCCTCATCATCTTGAGGATCATGTGATACTTCTTTATCACTCATTACGCTTTAGCTTTCTGTGCAAGATCAATTCTTGGATTAAATTCTTTTGTCGCGGCTGCAAATTCTTCGAGTGCCTTCTTAGCGCTTCCATCAACTCGTTGTGGCACTTGAACATCGATTGTTATTAATAAATCACCATGGCCCTTGTTGCTTTCAATGCCACGTCCTTTAACACGAAGTGTCCGACCATTTGAAGTACCTGGTGCAATTCTCACCGTAACTTCATCACCATCAATAGTTGGCACCTTCACGTCGGCACCAAGTGTTGCTTCAGCAAATGTAACTGGCAGAACCATCTTTAAATTTAACTCATCTCTAGAAAAAACTGGGTGCTTAATTACATTTATTGTTACATAAAGATCTCCAGGACCCGCTTCTCCCGGATGGCCTTTACCTTTTACTTTAATTTTATTTCCATCTTTTATTCCGGCAGGAATCCGGACATGCACCGGTTTGCCATTAATTCTAAGTGTTATCTCACTTCCATAAATTGAATCACGGAAGGAAATGGTTGCTTCGGCACCGATATCTGCACCACGGGTTTTTATCCGTCCGCCACCGCCAAATAAATTAGAGAAGATATCGCCTCCACCGCCAAATAAATTCTGGAAATCATTTGGATTGAAATTCCCTTGGAAGTTGCCACCTCCGGGCATTCCACCGCCAGGCATCCGTCCTGATTTAAATGCATCTCGCATTTCATCATATTCGCCACGCTTCTTTTCATCAGAAAGAATTTCATAGGCTTCCGAAACTTCTTTGAAGCGCTCTTCCAACTTTTTATCACCTTTTGTTTTATCTGGGTGAAGTTCGCGAGCCAGCTTTCGATACTGCTTCTTTATTGCAGCATTATCGTCACTTTTTTTAACTCCAAGAACCGCATATAAATCTTTCTCATAAATTTGTTTGGCGGCCATGATTATCCAATCGGATCAGTAACAGCCACTCTTGCTGGACGAATTACTTTATCTTTAAATTTATAACCAGGTTGTAGTACCTGGGTTGCGGTTGTCTCTGAAACATCCTTACTTGTTGAATGCATTAATGCTTCATGAATCATTGGATCAAATGGAACATTTACATCGGCAAACTTAACTAAACCAAGTTTGGATGTAATTGCCTGTAATTGGTCTGCAACTGCCTTAAATCCACCAGTAAGTTCACCATGCTCTGATGCGCGGTCAATATCATCAAGTACTGGAAGCAATTGGGAAACTACCAATGCAGTAGTTAATTCGGCAGCCGCATCTCGATCGCGGTCAACGCGCTTTCGATAATTTGCATACTCGGCCTGTAACCGTTGCA
>CAWULH010000002.1:0-37613 GCA_963923215.1 uncultured bacterium | reverse complement strand
CAGACCCGGCACTTGCTGCAGAAATTACCTCTCCAGTCCTCGGAATTCCTGTTGCTGAATTGACCAATCTTTACACTGGAAAACTCTTATACAAGAAAATACTTGTGGATGCCCCTCCGGCTACTTGGTTAAATCTGCAACAAACAATCACTAATTACAATAAAAAAGTTCTTAAGGAAAAAGGTGGTATAGCCAAAAGAATTGTTGGCTTCTTTTCTGAGCGTAGCTATGTTAGAGATTATCCAACAGGGAAATTGGCATCCTCACTTATTGGTTTTATAAATGATGCTGGCGTAGGGGCATCTGGTATTGAATCAAGTATGAATCAGACCTTAAATGGAGTTAACGGGGAATATGTATTTGAGAATGGAGCAGGAAATATTATTCCGGGCTCCGCAAAAACTCGGATTATGGCCAAAGTTGGCACCTCAGTAAAGTTAACAATCGATCGCGATATCCAGTGGGTCGCACAAGATGCGATAAGTACAGCTGTTAAGAATTCACATGCAAAATCAGGAACCGTAATTGTTATGGATCCAAAAACTGGGGCGATACTTGCGCAGGCGAGTGCACCAACTTTCGATCCTGCTGATAAGAAGACCATTACTCTTTCAAGTATTAGGAATCCAGCAGTTCAAGATGTATATGATCCTGGCTCAACTGGGAAAGTAATTACAGTAGCTGCCGCGATTGAAGAGCATAAAACAACACCAACTTCAGTTTTCACAATTCCTTATTCCCTAAAAGTCGGAACAAATACTTACCATGATCATGAAAAGCATTCCACAGAACGTTTAACTACTACCGGTTTATTAGCAGTTTCAAGTAACACTGGTGCCATTCAAGTTGGGCAGAGTTTGGGTGCCAAGAATCTTCACGATTACCTAACTAAATTTGGAATTGGCCAGAATACTGGTTCACACCTTCCTGGGGAGAGTTCTGGATTACTCCTACCACTTGAAAAATGGACAGATTCAACTCTTCCAACAAATTCATTTGGCCAGGGTTATTCTGTAACCGCCCTACAAGCAACAAGTGTTTTTGCCACGATTGCAAACGATGGCGTGAGAGTCCCGCCAACTGTTATTGCTGGAACTACTGATTCAAATGGGAATTTTTCACCTGCCAAACAAGGTGCAAGTGAGAGAGTCATTAGTGCAGATACTGCAAAACAGATGCGAGCTATGTTAGAGAGTGTTGTATCTGAAAATGGAACCGCACCATCAGCTGCAATTCCAGGTTATCGAGTCGCCGGTAAAACTGGAACGGCACAGAGATTTAATGAAGGGTGTAAATGCTATGCAGGTTACACGGCTTCATTTATTGGATTTGCACCCGCAGACGCGCCTAAATATGTCGTTAGTGTGACTATCCAAGATCCAGTTGGAATGCACTGGGGAGGTGTACTCGGAGGTCCAGTATTTAAAAAGGTAATGTCCTTTACCTTACAAAACAAAGGAATAGCGCCAACTACTGGAACACTGCAGACTTACCCTCTAACGGAGAAAGATTTAAATAAGGTATTGGTAAAGCAATGATCAGGCCCATTGGCGAGTTCACAAAAAGTTTTTCTGAAATTTCTAATTACCTTGGCCAGGATAGCGACTTAGGTGAAATTGTAAGAGGGATCTGTACAAATTCAAATGAGATAGAACCGGGTGATCTATTTGTTGCCATTAAAGGCGGTAATCGTCATGGTGTAGATTTCATAGATATTGCGATTTCAAAGGGAGCAGTTGCGCTTTTAACAGACGCAAGCGGAGCAGAAATAGTTTCTAGAAAACTTCCTACGATTATCGTGAATGATCCAAGATCTGAAGTCGGCCCACTTTCAAATTGGTTTTATGGAAACCCATCTTCGAAATTTACACTTATTGGAATAACTGGAACTAACGGTAAGACTACGACGAGCTATCTCTTGAATCAGATTTGGAAATCGGCCGGGAAAAGTACGGCTTTAATAGGTACTTTAGGTGTGGAAATTTGTGGTGAAAATAAGAAAATAAATTTCACTACGCCAGAAGCAGATGCACTAGCAAATATTTTTGCTTCAGCCGCAGAGCGCCATGTCGCAAATGGAGTTATGGAAGTTAGCAGCATCGCTTTAGAAATGAGACGAGTGAGTGGAACTCATTTCAAATACGTAGCCTTTACGAATTTAACTCAGGATCATTTAGATTTCCATGGCTCAATGGAGAAATATGGGGCTGCTAAAGCTAAACTATTCAACCTTGAATATGCCGAAAAAGCTTTAATTAATGTTGATGATTCCTTCGGTAAACAGTTATTTGATAATTCTACAATTCCAGTAATTTCTATATCTCGTATCGCACGTACTGCAACGTGGCACTTTGAAAAAATAGTGGTAAATGGATATAAAACTGAAATAGCTATCCGAGGCGAAGGTGGAATTTTAATAGAAGGTGAAATTTCACTTATTGGTGAACATAACCTCGATAATTTAATTCTTGCGGTAGCTCTAGCTTTCTATAGTGGCGTTGATCCACTTGTGATTGCGGCCTCTCTATCTTCTCTTCGAGGTGCTCCTGGGAGATTGGAGATAGTAAATGCTGGGCAAGATTTCTTGGCACTAGTTGATTATGCCCATACCCCAGATGCAGTTATGCGCACCTTGCAAACTGCTAAAAAATTATCAAAACGAGTAATTGCAGTACTAGGTTGTGGTGGTGATAGAGATCGAACAAAGCGACCACTTATGGGGATTGAATTGGCAAATGGAAGTGACCTAGCAATTTTTACAAGCGATAACCCAAGATCTGAATCTCCCGAATTTATTCTTGATGAGATGATGGCAAGAGTGGATATAAACGAGAACACTCTCAGATTCTCTGACCGCAGGGAGGCGATTGCATATGCGGTGACTAGTGCTAAAACGGATGATTGTTTAGTGCTACTTGGAAAAGGACATGAGGTCGGACAGGAGATTTCCGGCCGTATCTATCCATTTGATGATCGTATTGAATTAGCGAAAGCGATCGAGTCTTTATCGTGAAAGAGTTAACTATTGGTGAAATCGCAAATATTGTAAAAGGTGAAGTAGTAAATCTTGACTCAAATAAATATGTAAAACTCAAAGCAGTTATTGATTCAAGAGAAGCGACTCCTGGAACTTTCTTTGCGGCATTTAATGGAGAGAAATTAGATGGACATAACTTTGTCCAGGATGCTTTAGACAAGGGCGCAGAATTTGTCTTAGTTTCGAAGCCAGTAAGTACACCCCATATCATTGTGAAAGATGTGATTCTGGCCTTGACTAAATTAGCCAAATTCAATCGCGATTCACTTCCAAATTTAAAAGTTATCGCAATAACCGGATCTCAGGGAAAGACAACTGCAAAAGACTTAATTGCACACCTACTAGAAATAGTGGGTAAAACCATTGCTTCAAAAGCTTCATTCAATAATGAATTAGGTGTTCCATTATTACTCCTAGAATGTGACGAGAAAACCAAATTCTGTGTTTGTGAAATGGGGGCTCGCCATAAAGGCGATATCGCTCATTTAGTAGAAATTGCCTCGCCAAATATCGGAGTAGTTTTGAACGTTGGTCATGCGCATATTGGTGAGTTTGGAAGCCGCGAGAAAATTGCAGAAACTAAAGGTGAGTTGGTAGCAGGAATACCAGACGGCGGCGTTGCAATTCTTGGCAATTATGATCCATATACGCCAATGATGGCTGAAGGAATGGGAATTAAAACTATAATTTTTGGTGAAAGTGGAAATTGTGATGTTCGCGCGGCAGATATAGAAATTCGAGATGGAAGAGCAAGTTTCGATTTGGTCACTAGCGCTGGACGTGCTCCAGTTACATTACAACTCCTAGGTTCCCATCAAATTTCGAATGCGCTTGCAGCTGCAAGTGTTGCAAGTGAATTAGGACTTCCAATCGAGTCAATTGCAGCAGCTCTATCTACCGCAGAAGCCTCCAGTAAATGGCGCATGGAGTTAATAGAAGTTGGTGAAATTGGAATTATCAATGATTCATATAACGCAAATCCCGAAAGTATGGCTGCTGCGTTACGGACACTTGCTTTACTTGCCCAGGAGAGAGGCGGAGTCTCATGGGCGATTTTAGGGAAGATGCATGAGCTCGGCGAGTCCTCATCTGATGAACATCTAAAGATTGGAAAAATTGCGGAGGATGTAGGAATTGATAATCTGATTTCAGTTGGAGTCAAGGAGTACATCACTAATGGAGAAACTGCAGGACATTTGGTCTCTAATAAGGATGAGGTAATTAAATTTATCGAGCATATCTCTCCAGGTGATGTGATTCTTGTTAAGGCTTCGCGGGCAGAGGAATTAAATTTGTTGATTCCGGTAATAGTTGAAGATTTAAAGAGTAGATGGGTGAGGTTATGAAAGGGATTTTAATTGCAGGCTCATTAGCCACCCTATTTAGTTTCCTCTTCACTCCAAGTTTGATAAGAGTTCTCACCAAACAAAGAATTGGGCAGACCATACGTGATGATGGCCCAAAGAGTCATCATAGTAAAAAAGGTACTCCTACAATGGGAGGAATTGTTTTCCTTACTGCGAGCATAGTTGCATATTTAATTAGTCATCTAATCACAGGAGTTCCGGTAAGCACATCAGCACTACTAGTGATTGGTTTAATGACAGGTCTTGGGATTGTTGGATTTATTGATGATTTCTTGAAAATTGCGAAACAACAATCGCTGGGATTAAGGGCACACGAGAAATTAGTTGGCCAAGCGTTAGTTGCTGCTCTATTTGGTTTCGGTGGTCTTCACTTTAGAGATAGTTACGGCTTAACCCCTATTTCACTTAATCTATCTACAGTTCGGGATACTTCAATAAAACTTGGCACAACTTTAGTAATTTTGTGGGTAATTTTTTTAATTCTGGGAAGTAGCAATGCGGTAAACCTTGCCGACGGCTTGGATGGTTTAGCAAGTGGCGCGGCAATTATGACTTTTGTTGCTTTCATAGTTATTGGGGTATGGGAATTTAAACAGAGTTGTGCAATATCAACAGTTCTTCCTTGTTATGAAGTTCGTGATCCGCTCGATATGGCATCTCTTGCCGCATCAATGGCCGGTGCATGTGCTGGATTTTTATGGTGGAATGCATCGCCCGCAAAAATCTTTATGGGTGATGTCGGTTCCCTTGCACTAGGTGGCGCAATTTCTGGAATGGCAATCACTCTGCGCACAGAACTTTTATTAGTTGCATTAGGGGGCCTATTTGTTCTAATTGCCCTCTCTGTAATTATTCAAGTTGGTTATTTTAAATTATCTGGCGGCAAACGAATATTTAAAATGGCTCCACTGCAACATCATTTTGAGTTGTTAGGATGGGGAGAAGTAACCATCGTAATTAGATTCTGGATAATTGCAGGCCTGAGTGTTGCTGCCGGACTTGGTATCTTCTATGCGCAGTGGGTTGTATCCCAATAATGTTGTTAAAGGAACGTCTCTCTAATAAGAAAATAATTGTTATAGGGGCTGGGACGACAGGTAAATCAATCGTTAATTATCTAAGTAGCCTCGGTTTAAGCTTCGATATTTTTGACGAAAAAATAGAGTCACTAAACGGTTTAGCTGTTACAAATTCGCTCACTCAGAAATATGAAATTGCTTTTGTCTCACCTGGCTGGCGGAAAGAACATAGCGTTTTGGATGAATTGCGGAGTTACGGCTGTGAACTCATAAGCGAGTTAGATCTCGCATGGCTTATAAAAGAAGAAGTAGCACCTAATCAAAAGTGGGTTGGAGTTACCGGAACAAATGGCAAAACAACCACAGTTCAAATGGTTGAATCAATTTTAGATAAATCTGATTTTCGGGCAATCGCTTGCGGAAATGTTGGGCTACCGGTCATAGAAGCGGTCTGTAGTCCCGAAAATTTCGAAGTACTTGCGATAGAACTATCCTCATTTCAAATTGATTGGAGCAATCTGCCACTCTTTGAGTCTGTCGCAATTTTAAATATCTCTGATGACCACATCGATTGGCATGGTAATTTTGATAATTATGCAAATGCAAAGCTAAAAATATTAAATCAAAGTAAAATTGCAATCTTAAATCTCAACGATCCCGAGGTATCACTACGGACCGCCTCAATGGCGGTTAAGAAAGTTTACTTTGGTCTTGATACCCCGCAGACTGGTGAATTGGGGTTGGTAGAAGAGATCCTTGTAGATAGAGCATTTGCGGCATCTAGTAGTAGCGCCGAGGTAATTGCAGAATTAAGTGATATCAAACCTGCAGTGCCCCACAACGTTTCAAATGCGCTTGCTGCCGCTGGTGTAGCCCTCACTCTAGGAATTCCTCACCCGACAATTACTAGAGGATTGCAATCCTTCAAATTAGATCATCACAGACTTGAAGTTATCTTGAGTAAAGATGGAATTGACTGGGTCGATGATTCCAAAGCCACCAATCCACATGCAGCTAAGGCGGCATTAAATTCATATTTATCCGTTATTTGGATTGCCGGCGGGTTAGCTAAAGGTGCCAAAATGTCTGATCTTGTTGCAAAAAATGTAGGCAGAATTAAATCAGTTATCCTGATTGGTGCGGACCGAGAATTAATTGCCACTGAGTTAAATAAATATGCTCCTGAGATTCCGCAAATAAGGGTTGAAAAGAATAAGGATGCTTCATCATTAATGGAAGATGTCGTTTCTGAAGCACTTAAAATTGCAGAGAGTGGGGATACCGTACTTCTAGCTCCCGCATGTGCATCGATGGATCAATTTAAATCCTACGCTGAGCGAGGCGAACTATTTGCTGCCGCAGTTAAGAAGTTGGTTTAACGATGGTTGCTAAATCACTGCGCGCAGTCGGAATTGACTATATAGCAATTTTTATCGCCGTATCAGGACTACTTTCACTTGGAATGATCATGGTGCTCTCTGCATCTTCAATCTCCTCCATGCAAGTTTCAGGCAATAGCTACAGTATTTTTCTAAAGCAACTCTTATTTATCATCATTGGCTTGGGACTTGCCTATGTAGCTACTCGAATCTCCACAGAGAAATGGGAGGTACTGGCCCGCCTATCATTCATTTTCGGCATTTTGGCTTTAGTTGCAACATTAGTTCTAGGAACAAATATCAATGGAAATCGAAATTGGATTTCAGTAGGTCCATTTTTAATTCAACCAAGTGAGTTTGCAAAACTGGCTTTAATTCTTTTCTCTGCTCTTCAACTGAAGAAGGCAAATAAAAGAAGTCCAGATAAGCCTGCAAATCCACTTCTTGTGGTTCTTCCAATCGCGCTGACTTTCATTCTTCTTATTCTTGGTGGGAAAGATTTAGGAACGGCGCTTATTTTTGCAGGAATAACAATCTGCATAATGATTATTGCTGGACTAAATCAGGTATATACATTTGGAACTATTGGAGTTGCAGTCGTTGGAGCAGCCGTACTTGCAGTCACTCAACCCAATCGAATGCGGCGCTTTAAAGCATTATTTGATCCATTTGCTCCAGATGTTTATAAATTTGCAGGATGGCAACCTGCTCACAGCATGATGGGTCTAGCTAGTGGCGGATTATTTGGGGTCGGAATAGGTGCAAGTAAACAGAAGTGGGCAAATCTCGCCGAGGCTCATACAGATTTCATCTTTTCAGTTATTGGTGAAGAGATGGGGCTACTAGGAACTTTAATTGTTATAAGTCTTTATTTAATACTACTCTTGGCGATTTTTCGGGTAGCTATCAAATGTAAGGACTTATTTCAAAAATTTGCAGTGGCCGGAATTGGATTCTGGCTAATAATGCAGATATTCACAAATATCGCAACAAATATTGGTATCGCACCAGTAATTGGAGTTACCTTGCCATTAATTTCTTATGGAGGTTCTGCAATCATCGCTAATCTGATAGCAATCGGTTTTGTATTTAAAATTGCCCTAGAACAGGGTGGTGCGACCAGATTTAGCAAGGTCGATAAGAGAATATCTTCATGAAAAGGGTGGTCTTAGTTGGAGGTGGAACCGCCGGACATGTCGAGCCTGCACTTGCAGTTGGAAGAGCTCTTGTCGGGCTGGATTCTGATATCGAATTGGAATTTATTGGAACTACAAGTGGCGTGGAAGTCGAACTCCTCATTGATACAGGCATCAAATTCCACGCAATCACAAAGGCCCCATTCCCAAGAAAATTAGATTTCGACACAATTTTATGGCCGGCTAAATTTTTATATGCATTTTTCCAATCTTTATCTTCGATCAGTGGTGCTGACTTGATTGTTGGCTTTGGCGGTTATGTAAGTGCGCCCGTTTACGTTGCGGCAAGAGTTCTTCGAATTCCACTAATAATTCATGAAGCAAATGCCAAACCTGGTCTAGCAAATAGATTGGGCGCAAAATTTTGTAAGAAGCTTTTCATTGCTTTTGAGGGAGCGCGGAGCCTAGGAGGCTCTTGGAATGTGGCATTAAACGTTGGTATGCCAATCAAGGAAGAAATTGACCTTTACTCTCTTCATGAAAATAGAGAATTACGAGAATCTTTTTTAATGAATTTAGGGCTAAATAACAGAAATAAGAATTTATTAATTTTTGGAGGCTCATTGGGCGCTGAGAAGATTAATAATGCAATTTCCGAATCTCTGGATACCATTCTTGCTACTGGTTGGAATGTTATTCATTCAATCGGCAGCAGAAATAAACTTCCAGAAATTAAGGGCAATTACAGACCTCTCTTATACATTCAAGATATGGCTGGGGCATATGCGGCAGCGGACTTTGTTATTTCGCGAAGCGGAGCAGTCACCTGTGCCGAACTTGAGGCAGTTGGAAAACCTGCTCTTCTGGTTCCATTAGAAATTGGAAATGGTGAGCAAGAGGCTAATGCGATGGAGTTGATAAAAAATGGCCAGGCTTCCATGGTCAGCAATGCGGATTTCAATGGGAATTGGATCAAGGAAAATCTGTTGGCAATTCTCCTGAGCAATCCTTCATTTCGAGGCGGTGTAACTCGCAGAGCCGCTGAAAAAATTGGGGAAGTGGCATTGGAATTAATTAAGGTAACTCCTAAATGAATCTCGCAGAATTAAAAGGCGCCAGGCTCCACTTTGTTGGAATCGGTGGTTCTGGTATGAGTGGATTAGCTCGAATTGCTCTTGCCATGGGCATAGTGACAGTTGGTTCAGATGCCAAAGATTCACAGACCTTAAAAGATTTGGAAGGAATGGGAGCAGAAATATTTCGAGGTCACGATAGAAAAAACGTAGTTTCAAACTCAGTTCTAGTTGTATCTAGTGCGATTCCCAATAATAATCCTGAGTTGGAACGGGCGCGAGAGTTAAATCTTCCAATAATTACCCGTGCCCAGGCCTTAGCTCTTTTTATGGATGGCAAGAAGTCGATAGCGGTTGCCGGCACACACGGTAAGACCACTACAACTTCAATGTTAACTGTGGCTCTTCAGTCCTTAGGTTTAAATCCATCATTTGCAATAGGCGGAACTATAAATCGGGGAGGCACCAATGCTCACTTTGGTGGTGGTGAGTATTTTGTTGCTGAAGCAGATGAATCTGATGGATCCTTTTTGGAATACCGCCCTCTTGGTGCAATTATTACGAATATTGAATTAGACCACGTAGATAACTTTCCAAATATCGAATCTATTATGAAAATCTTTGCAAAATTTATTACTTCCATAAGACCCGGCGGATTTCTGATCGCAGGAATTGATAGTCCTAAGGTTCGTGAACTATTAGCATCCAATGAGAGAAGTGATATAAAAGTAATAACCTATGGAAAGAATGAAGGCGATTTGACCTACTCCCATCTCTCCCTTCGACCTATGTCGACTCTCGCAAGAGTTGCCCATAATGGAAAGGTTTTAGGCGAGGTAGAGCTCTCCATTCCAGGGGAACATAACGTTGAAAATGCTCTAGCAGTTATTGGCGTGGGGATTGCAACAGGGCAGCCAATCGCGGAATTGATGGCGGGAATTAAGAGCTTTACTGGCGCCCGAAGGCGCTTTGAAATTAGAGGTGCTGCAAAGGGAGTAACCGTAATAGATGATTATGGACACCACCCAACTGAAATTAGCGTGACTTTAACTTCGGCAAAAAATTACGCGGGAAGTGGAGATGTCATTGTCGTATTTCAACCCCACCGTTACTCAAGAACTGCGGCGTTCGTGAAAGAGTTTGCAAATGCTCTATCTATAGCCGATCGAATATATCTATTAGAAATTTATAGCGCCGGAGAAAGTCCAATACCAGGTGTCAGCTCTAAGTTAATTGCGGATTTGCTTCCAAATGCGATTTATAACCCATCAATGATTGAAGTAGTTGAGGAAGTAGCGAAAATTTCAAAGCGTGGCGATTTAATAATTACTCTAGGGGCGGGAGACGTGAGCGCATTAGCACCTGTAATACTGGAAACATTAAATGCGAATTAAGAGAGTAGCCGTGTGGGCCATCCCCTCCCTAATCTTTGGGGGAGCGGCTTATTTATTTGGTTATTCAGATTTAATCCAAGTTAAAACTATTTCAATTTCGCCCGTTGCTAATAATAAAGAAATAAATTCTGTTATCGATAGGCCAATTTTCAATTTAAGGGTTGGTGAAAATCTGGCACGTGTAAATGTCCGCGGCGCAGAGCAGGCATTAAAAGGGATTAGTTGGGTTGAGAAGGCATCTATTTCTCGCAACTGGGTTTCGGGGAAGGTTTCTATCTCTATCTTGGGGCGGAAGGCAATCGCAAAAGTTCTTACTCCTAGTCAAGAAGGCAACACTTATATTGATTTAAAAGGGGTAATTTATAAGGATCCATCAGTTATGGCTGATGTACCTGTAATCAATATTGCAGATCCCAAACTGTCTCTGAATGCGGCTAACTTCATCACCAAAATCCCACCGGAATTGCTCACAGAAATGAAAAGTCTCGACCTTTCGCCAACCGGAACCTTTGATATGGCTCTTTCAAGGGCTGGGAGTTCGTTAGGAAAGGGAGGAAAGGTGTTAATCCATTGGGGTAGCGGTGAAGATTTAGCGAGCAAAATAATGGTTTATCAGAAATTAATTCTTCTTCCCGAAAATATTGGAATATCTGAAATAGATTTATCAGAGCCAAAATTCCCAATAGTTAAGAAATAATTAATTTGTAATAGTTCGTGTCGGTTGTTGTTATTGACCTTTTTGATAAATAGTTTTATCGGAGAACACCATAACCCTAAAGTGGAGATTTAGGGTAAGGAAAGGCGAAAAAGTGGCGACACCGCAGAACTATTTAGCAGTAATTAAAGTTGTTGGCGTTGGCGGCGGCGGAGTTAATGCAGTCAATCGAATGATTGAAACTGGATTACGAGGCGTCGAATTCATTGCAATTAATACCGATGCACAACAATTAATTATGAGTGATGCCGATGTTAAATTAGATATCGGTAGAAAATTAACTAGAGGACTCGGTGCAGGTGCTGCACCTGAAATTGGTCGGCAAGCTGCTCTTGATCACTCTGACGAAATTGAAGAGATGTTGCGCGGAGCAGATATGGTTTTCGTAACTGCAGGTGAAGGTGGCGGAACTGGTACAGGCGGTGCACCAATTGTTGCAAAAATTGCAAAAGAGTTAGGGGCGTTGACAGTTGGTGTAGTTACAAAGCCATTTACATTTGAAGGAAAACGGAGAACTTCTCAAGCGGAAGAGGGAATTGAAAATCTCCGTAGCGAAGTCGATACTTTAATCGTAATTCCAAATGATCGTCTCCTTGCAATTTCCGATCGTTCCATAAGTCAACTTGAAGCATTTAAGAGTGCGGATCAAGTTCTTCTTTCTGGTGTTCAAGGAATAACAGATTTAATTACAACTCCAGGACTTATCAATCTTGACTTCGCCGATGTTAAGAGTGTTATGGAAGGTGCAGGTTCTGCACTTATGGGAATTGGTTCAGCTCGTGGTGAGAATCGGGCAACACGTGCTGCTGAACTTGCAATCTCATCACCACTTCTTGAGGCATCCATTGATGGGGCACATGGCGTTCTACTCTCGATCGCCGGTGGTTCTGATATTGGACTTTTCGAATTACAAGAAGCGGCAGAATTGGTAGCTCAATCTGCACATCCTGATGCAAATATTATTTTCGGTACAGTCATAGATGATGCATTGGGTGACGAAGTTAGAATCACTGTTATCGCAGCGGGCTTTGAGGGTGGAATACCAAAGCGGGTATCAGTGCCGGTAATTAATGCGGCTACTCTCAGCGGTAACGCTGATCCAGTTCCACAGAATGACCCATTGGCAGTTGCCCTTGATATGGCGGCCGGCGATGAGATGGCGCCACCTCGTCGAAGAATTAAATTTGAAGAGTTAATTGCTGAGGACGATATCGATATTCCTGATTTCATGAAGTAATTTATGGCACGCCATTTCTTTACGGCGAGGGCAGGTGGAGTTTCAGTCAATGAATACTCATCACTAAATCTTGCTCTTCATGTTGGAGATGATGAAAATTCAGTCATAACTAATCGAAAGATTTTGAGTTCATTGGCATCAGTAAATCAAATTATTTTCATGAACCAAGTCCATGGAAATAGAGTTGTTCGAGTTTCTGCGCAGATGATAGATACGCCAGAAGCAGATGCAATTATCACTACCGATAAATCATTGGGCCTTGTAGTTCAAACTGCGGATTGCCTTCCAATACTTGTGGATGGCGGTGGAGTTGTGGGCGCGATTCATGTGGGTAGGCGTGGATTATTGAATGGCATAATCGAAAAAACTATTGGCCTAATAGTTGCACAAGGAGGTCGCGATATTAAAGCGACGATTGGGCCAGCGATCTGTGGAAAATGCTATGAAGTAGATGAAGATACCTACAAAAATATAATTACTGAATACCCAGTCGGGAATGCAGGTTTTCGGCATATTGATATAAGAGAAATAGCATCCGAACAGTTACGTAATATGGGTTGCATCGTTAACAATCTCAAAATTTGCACCAGGGAAGATGAGAATTACTTTTCCTATCGACGAAATAATGTAACCGGACGCCAGGCTGGAGTAATTTCGCTGTGAGCCGGGCATCTGAGATTACCCTGAATTTAGAGAAAATTCGCCGATCAATTCCCGAACACGTGACACTGATCGTCGTGACAAAAACATATCCAATAAGTGATATAGAAATTCTTTATGAAGCTGGAGTAAGAGATTTTGGCGAAAATAGAGATCATGAAGGAGCAAATAAAGCGACACAGTTACCTGCAGATGCAAATTGGCATTTTCAGGGGCAGATTCAAAGCAATAAGTTGAAATCAATTGTGACTTGGGCTGATTTCATTCATTCTCTTGATGACTTAGATCATGCGAAGAAAATTAGTAAATTGAGAAAAGAGGCGATTTCAGTTTTTATCCAAGTCTCTTTAGATGGAGAAGCTAGTAGGGGAGGAATTCTCCCTTCAGAAATCCCGAATTTCCTAGAAGAATGTGAAAAATTGAAAGGTATAAATCCAATTGGATTGATGGCCGTTGCTCCTCTAAACGAGGACCCAAATACGGCATTTTCGAGATTAGCAGAAATTAAGGCGGTCACAAGTGCAGAATTTCCAAAGATTAAGTATTTATCGGCTGGTATGAGTAATGATTATCAAGCAGCAATTGCGCATGGAGCGACACATATAAGAGTTGGCTCTTCAATCCTCGGTTCCAGGGGCTAACTAATTTAAAATTGGCCTATGGCTAATGCATTTAGAAAAGTCGGAAATTTCCTCGGACTTGTCGATGACGAAGAAATGTATGAAGCGACTGTTGCGCTTCCTGAGACTCGTCGTCCAAGAGCTGTTTCACCTAATGCAACACCAGTACGGAATGTAGAAACACCTATATATATGAAGAGTTCACATTCAACTGAAGTGGTCGAATCACCAATTGATCGGATAGTGACATTACATCCTCGGGTATACGGTGATGTTCGTTCTATCGGTGAGCACTATCGTAATGGCGAACCCGTAATTATGAATTTAACAGATATGGAAGAGTCCGAACGTAAGAGAGTTGTGGATTTTGCCTCTGGTCTCGTTTTTGGGCACAATGGCAAAATTGAGCGCGTTACTTCAAAAGTCTTTTTACTTACGCCTCCAAATGTGTCGGTAAGTAATGAAGATAAGAGTGCTGTAGCGAACGCCAGTTTTTTTGACCAGAGCTGAAAATAATTAATGGCCGGAATTGGCGCAGTAATAGCTTTACTTTTAAATCTTTTTACACTCGCCTTAGTTGGTCGACTCATTCTTGATTATGTAAGAGTCTTTTCTCCATCATGGCGACCAACAGGCTTTATTCTCTGGTTGGCAACCACTATTTATGCAGTAACTGATCCTGCCGTAAATTTTGTAAGAAGATTTGTTCCACCCCTAAGACTTGGTCCAGTTGCACTGGACCTATCTTTTATTGTCATCTTTGTAGCAATTCAAATCCTTGGAAGGATCGTACTTACAGTTTTCTAAACCTTCTCCAATTCCAGCAAAAGACCAAGTTCATTAGTTGAATCTCTCTCATCTTTATAGGTTATTGCTAGTGCAAGTGTTTCACCTGCAACCAACTCCTCATTAGCTTTCACTGCAGCAATGACATCGGGATTAGCTCCAAGTGTTACTTTAATTCGATCACTGATATCAAAGTTGGCCTGCTTACGTGCCTCCTGAATGCCACGAATCACTTCGCGAACTAATCCAGCATTTATTAAATCCTCTGTTAGCGTCAGATCTAGAGCAACGCTCTCGCCAGAGTGGGAGGCAACTGCCCAGCCTTCTTTAGGAGTTTCAGTAACAACTAGATCGTCAATAGTAAGCACTGCTTTCTTATCTCCATATATTATTTCTACTGATGAATTTGCTCGAATATTCTTCACCAGCTCAGTTGGATTAACTTTCACAATAGCCTTAGCAATCCCTTGGACGTCAGCGCCGTATTTTGCCCCAAGTGACTTGAAATTGGCTTTAATACTAATATCAACCAAGTCACCACCGGCGGCGCTTAAGTCATCAATATTTAGAACATTTAGTTCATCAGAAATATGTGTTCTGATTTCATCCGGCATAGCGGCTAGACCATTTGCAGCTACCAGAGCACGTGAAAGCGGCTGCCTAATTTTTATTTTGGATTCTGCGCGTGCAGCTCTACCTAGTTCAACTAATCTTCTGGAAAGTCGGACTGAATCTGCAAGTTTTCTATCTATCAATGATTGATCTGCAACTGGATAATTCTCCAAATGAACTGAGATGCCATTTTCTGGTTCCGCGATTCGAATTAGTTTTTGCCAAACATGCTCAGTAATAAATGGAACCATTGGGGCCATAATTAGAGTTAGCTTTTTCAAAGCGATATATAAGGTATTTAAAGCCGCAGGATCGCCATCCCAGAATTTTCTGCGCGAGCGACGGACATACCAATTAGAAAGATCATCAATGAAGTTTGCAACCAATTTCCCCACCTCTTGGGAATCAAAATTTGCATATGCTTTATCGGTACCTTCAATTAATTCATTAAGTTCTGAAAGGATCCATTTATCCATTGTCGAAAGTGGAGCATTTTCATTCCCTACCGTGAAATCTGATGCTTTTGCATAAAGTGCAAAGAAACTAACGGTATTCCAGTAAGTTAAGAGTGTTTTTCGAACGACATCACTAATTGCATCATGACCGACTCGTCTTGCACTCCAAGGAGAGCCCGCCGCCAGCATGTACCAACGGACTGCATCAGCACCATGTTGATCCATAAGAGGAATTGGTTCCAACACATTTCCAAGGTGCTTACTCATTTTCCGACCATCTTTATCTAGAATATGTCCTAGGCATAAAACAGTCTGATATGAAGATTTATCGAAAACAAGAGTTCCAATTGCCATCAGTGTGTAGAACCATCCGCGAGTTTGATCAATTGCTTCACAGATGAAATTCGCAGGATAAGAAGCTTCAAATTTCTCTTTCGAACCCTCAACATGTGGGTAGCCCCACTGTGCAAAAGGCATTGCACCAGAGTCATACCAACAATCAATTACTTCCGGAGTTCGTGCCATAGTTTCTGAACATTCAGCACAGTTGAAGGTAATGTCATCTACAAACGGACGATGTGGATCGGTTTTTGTAACATCTTCTCCGGACAACTCACTTAATTCTCTTAGCGAAGCTATGCAAATTTCGTGTTTATTCGCGCAGCGCCAGATTGGAAGGGGAGTTCCCCAATATCGGTTTCTCGAGAGGGCCCAATCGACATTGTTATTAATCCAATCACCGTAACGACCAGTCTTAATGGTCTCTGGATGCCAATCGGTTTTCTGATTTTCTCTTTTGAGTGCATCAGTAATTTGAGTTGTGCGGATATACCAAGAAGGTTGCGCGTAATAAATTAGAACGGTATGACAGCGCCAGCAATGAGGATACGAGTGCTCATATTGAAGTTGCTTAAAAAGAAGTCCCCGCGATTTTAAATCTTTGACAAGGGTTTTATCTGCGTCTTTAAAGAAAGCTCCACCGATAAGGGGGATTTTTTCTTCAAAATGGCCATCCGGTAAAACCGGATTAACTATTGGAAGACCATATCGTTTGCAAACCTGATAGTCATCCGCACCAAAAGCTGGAGCCTGATGGACAAGTCCCGTACCATCTTCAACTGTTACATAATCTGCCAGAAGAATAAAGTGAGAATTTGGTATCTCAACCAAATCAAAAGGGCGAGAGTAACTCTCTTTTTCAAGGTCCTTTCCTCGGAGGGTTAACAAGACTTTACGTTTCTCACCGAATTTCTCAGCAAGAGGTGCTGCAACCACAATTCTTTCGACCTTTTCATTTTCTTCAATTTCAAGGATTTGATAATCAACTTCGGGATTAACTGATATGGCAGTATTTGAAACAAGTGTCCATGGAGTTGTTGTCCATACAAGATAGGAGGCTTCAAATTCTTTAGCTTTCCCCGAAGTCGCTGGAAAGCGGATGAAAACGGAAGGATCGACCACTGTTTCATAACCTTGTGATAGTTCGTGATCGGATAATCCCGTTCCGCAACGTGGGCAATAGGGAGCAACGCGGTAATCTTGAACTAATAAACCTTTTTTCCAAATTTCTTTAAGTGACCACCAGACACTTTCAACATATTCACTGGACATAGTCCAATATGCCTTATCAAAATCAACCCAGAATCCCATTCGAGTTGTCATGTCAGTAAATTCATCGACATGCTGCTGAACTGAAAATTTACATTTTTCGTTGAAAGCGGCTATCCCATAATTTTCGATATCACCTTTTCCGTTAAAACCCAGTTCTTTTTCAACTGCAATTTCAACAGGGAGACCGTGGCAATCCCAACCCGCTTTTCGAACTACTTTTTTACCTTTCATGGTTTGATATCGTGGAAAGGCATCTTTAAATACCCGCGCTTCAATATGATGAGTTCCAGGTTTTCCATTTGCCGTTGGTGGACCCTCATAAAAAGTCCAAGAGGGTGCGCCATCTCTAGCTGCAATAGATTTATGAAAGATGTCTTGCGTTTCCCAGAAGGTGAGAATCTCATGTTCAATTTTCGGCAGATCAATCTGCGGCGAAAGGTTTGAAATTCTTGTTGCCATATCACTCCCTCGAAAAATTCATTTGAATTTGAGGGACGATCTTTTCAGACCGCGGTACCACCCCGCATTGCAGATAAAAATCTGCCACTTGATATCTCGTTTGGGTCTACCCAGGTTTCCCTGCTCTTCCAACCGCTCAGGAGTGATAGCCCCTTCAACGCGTTTTACGAGGTTCGCATTCTAATCTATTCTTTGCACTAAATTTGCACCAAGTGCAAAGCGCGATTCGCGCAGATAACTCGCAAGGAGATGCCGGGTGGCAATTAAGAAAGCAGTAAAAAAAGCAGTAGCTAAAGTGAAGAGTGCTTCGCCTAAGAAGAAAACTGCTTCAGTGGCAGGAAAGAAAGTCGCCACAAAAAAAGCAGTCGCAAAGAAGAAGGCACCAGCCAAGAAATCAGCTCCCGCTAAGTCACCTACGAGATCTCCAAATATTGTTAAACCTCAACTTGCTAAGAAGAAAGTTGTCGGAAAACCATTTCCGGCAAAGTTGCAGACAACTACCAAAGGTAATTCCACAACTATTTCTGTAGCGCAGAAAGAAGTTGCAGTTAATGAGGTTGTTGTTGAGGAAAAACGTTTAATGATGCCACCTCCACCTCGTCCATCGATAAATAAGAATGGGAAAAAAGTCTCATCGCTAAAGCCAATCAAAGCCGCTCCAGCACCGCTTGTAATGTCAGATTCAGAGAACTGGACAGCTACTGAGCTAAAGAGTCGGCGTTCGGAACTTGCAAAAGATTTAGTTCGATTGAAGGAAGAGTTATCAGTTATTGAAGTTGAAATGGATGACTTAATTAGTGCATCAGGTGTCGGAGCAGGGGACGACCTTGGTGATGCCGGAACTAAGACTTTTGAACGCGAACATGAAATGTCTATTGTTTATAACGCACGGGATATGGTTCTGCAGACAGAGCGAGCAATCGAAAGAATTGATAACAAGACTTACGGCAAATGTGAGGAGTGTGGCAAATCAATTGGAAAGGCCCGGCTCCAAGTTTTCCCGCGTGCAACTTTATGTATGGTCTGTAAACAGAAAGAAGAACGACGCTGACCTTTGCAATTAGAAGGAGACTTGCTCTAACTCTTTTTGCCGTATTCCTTTTAGATTACATATCTAAATATTTGGCAATTAAATATTTAGGCCCAGAACCTATGAAGTTGATTGGATCTTTTTTAAAATTAAATTTAACTATTAATTCTGGAGCTGCATTTAGCATGGGTTCAGATTCAGGAAGAATCTTTGCAATATTTGCCATAGTTTTCATTGCGGTCGTTTTTTATATTGGGAGACGTATCGATTCTAAAATTTGGGCAACAACTTTAGGCGCACTTGCTGGAGGAGTATGCGGAAATTTATCTGACCGAATCTTCCGCGCACCAGCAGGTCTAAATGGTGGCGTTGTTGATTGGATTCAACTGCCACACTGGCCTATTTTTAATTTTGCAGATGTAGTGATTGATGTTGCAGTGCTTATTATTATCTTTCTACTTATCAAAAAGATCCCTCTTAATTCAGAGAGACACAAAGGCGACAGGTTGAAAAATGACTAACCGGGAATTAAAACAGGTTTTGATTCCTGAAGGTTTGGAAGGAGAGCGTTTAGACGCGGCACTCTCGCGCCTACTCGGAGTATCACGTACATCGATTGCAGATTTAATTGATTCAGGGGAGGTGACAAAGAAAGGTGCCCCAGTTATTAAATCGTCCAAGGTAGTAACAGGTGAACATTTTGAAATCCTTCTCCCAGAAGTAAAACCGACTGGTGTTCTAGTTCCGACACCAATTGATAATTTAAAAGTTGTATATGTTGATAATGATTTGATAGTTATTGATAAGCCCGTCGGAGTTGCTGCCCATGCTAGCCCTGGCTGGGAAGGTCCAACTGTTATCGGGGCAATAATCGCAGCCGGATATGAAATAAATACTTCTGGTGTGGCTGAGAGACAAGGAATAGTCCAAAGACTTGATGTTGGCACTTCTGGATTGATGGTAGTTGCTAGAAACGAGACTTCTTATTCAGAAATGAAAGAACAATTTCGAAGTAGAAGTGTTAAAAAGATATATCACGCAATGATTCAGGGACATATGGATCCTTCTGAAGGAACAATTGACGCACCTCTTGATCGACATCCGCGAGATGATTACAAGTTTGCAGTCACCGCTGGAGGAAAACCAAGTATCACTCACTATAAGAGTCTTGAATTCTTTCCCGCAGTTTCTCTTTTAGAAGTGGAATTAGAAACTGGAAGAACACACCAGATAAGAGTCCATTTCTCAGCACTTAGACATCCACTAGTTGGAGATCTGATTTATGGTGCCGACCACACCCTTGCTACTAAATTAGAAATCAATCGTCCTTGGCTTCATGCCTGCAAATTAGAGTTTAGACATCCTCGGACTGGCGAACTTCTCTCCTTCACATCAGAATATCCGGAAGACCTGACACGAACCTTGGAAAAACTCCGCCATTCCGAACGGAGCAAGGGCTAAGTAGTATCTTTCGAGCGATGTCTTCGGCAGATAAAAATTTCGTACATTTACATGTTCATACCGAGTATTCGATGCTCGATGGTGCTGCACGTGTTGATGAATTATTAACTGAGGTTGCGGCGCAAGGAATGCCTGCGATTGCCATTACAGATCATGGAAACCTTTTTGGAGCCTTTGATTTTTTTAAGAAAGCCAATAACCATGGAGTTAAACCAATAATTGGTATTGAAGCTTATGTCGCACCAGAATCAAGATTCGATAAACGTCGCGTTAAGTGGGCAGATGGTGGAGAGGACGATGTTTCCAGTGGTGGCGCATATACTCACATGACGCTGTTGGCTGAGAACTCTGAAGGACTCTCAAATCTTTACAAATTATCCTCACTTGCTTCACTTGAGGGCTACTACTACAAGCCGCGGATGGATCGTGAGTTGCTCTCTAAGTATGCCAAAGGTCTGATAGGTACTTCTGGATGCGTAGGTGGCGAAATTCAAATCAAACTTCGAATGGGCGCATATGCCGAAGCGAAATTAGCGGCAAGTGAACTCCGAGATATCTTCGGAAAAGATAATTTCTTCATCGAGATAATGAACCACGGAATTGAGATTGAAAATCGTGTCACTGCTGACCTACTTAAATTGGCTAGCGAATTAAAAATTCCGCTAGTCGCAACGAACGATTTGCATTACACAAAATTCGAAGATGCTGATGCTCATGCGGCTCTTCTTTGCGTCCAATCAGGATCAACCCTGGCCGATCCAAAGCGATTTAAATTTGAAAATAGTGAGTTCTATTTAAAAACTGCTGCACAGATGCGACAACTTTTTTCTGAAACTCCAGATGCGTGCGATAACACATTACTGATTGCAGAGCGATGCAACACCAAATTGCGAGAGGGAGAGAATCTGCTCCCGCAGTATCCAACACCAGAAGGAGAGACCGAAGAGAGTTGGTTGAGGTCCCTTGCAAATCGTGGCCTACGTGAAAAAGTTGCAAAAGTTGATAAGAATTATCAAGAACGACTTGATTATGAATTAGATGTGATGATCAAAATGGGTTTTCCAGGCTACTTCTTAGTTGTTGCTGATTTATGTAGTCATGCAAGAGAAGTTGGCATCCGCGTTGGTCCTGGACGTGGATCTGCTGCTGGCTCATTAGTTTCGTATGCTCTAGGAATAACTGCACTAGATCCAATAAAACATGGACTCCTCTTTGAGAGATTCTTAAATCCAGAGCGTATTTCAATGCCTGATATCGATTTAGACTTTGATGAAAGAAGACGTTCCGAAATGATTGCATATGCAACAGAGAAATATGGAGAGAGCAGAGTTGCGCAGATAATCACGTATGGAAATATTAAATCTAAGCAGGCAATCAAAGACGCTTCTCGCGTTCTTGGATACCCGTTTTCTATTGGAGATAAATTAACAAAAGCACTACCACCTGCGGTAATGGGTAAAGATATTTCTTTAAAGGGAGTTTTCGATACCAATGACTCCCGCTATAACGAGGCTAGTGAGTTTCGAACAATTTATGAGACAGATCCCGATGCTAAACGCGTAGTTGATACTGCATTGGGCTTGGAAGGACTTAAGCGGCAATGGGGAGTCCACGCAGCTGGAGTAATCCTTTCAAAGGAACCGCTAATCGAAGTTATTCCAATTCACCGCCGTGAATCAGACGGAGCCATAATTACCCAATTTGATATGGGGGCTTGCGAAGCAACCGGATTGCTAAAAATGGATTTTCTTGGGCTAAGAAATTTATCAGTTCTTGACGATGCGCTTGCGAATATCAAATTAAATTCTGGGGTCGAAATAGATTTATCAAAACTTCCTCTTACTGATAAAAAAACTTTTGAATTACTTTCCAGAGGTGAAACTCTTGGAGTATTTCAACTCGATGGTGGGCCAATGCGAGCCTTATTGCGACAAATGAGCCCAGATTCCTTTGAAGATATTTCTGCAGTTATTGCTCTTTATCGTCCAGGCCCGATGGGCGTTAATGCACATATGGAGTATGCGGATCGAAAAAATAAACGTAAGGCAGTGGTGCCAATTCATCCAGAGTTGACCGAGAGTCTTGCAGAAATTTTGAATGACACTTATGGCCTCATTGTTTATCAAGAACAAGTAATGGCGATTGCCCAGAAAGTTGCTGGCTTTAGCTTGGGGCGCGCAGATTTATTACGTAAGGCGATGGGTAAAAAGAATAAAGAAATTCTTGATAAGGAATTTGTTGGTTTTGAAAAGGGAATGATTCAGAACGGATTCTCCAAATCGGCGATTGATAAGTTATGGGAGACCCTAATTCCGTTCGCCGATTATGCATTTAACCGGGCGCATAGTGCTGGTTATGGAACTGTCTCTTATTGGACCGCTTATTTAAAGGCCAATTTTCCAACTGAGTATATGGCGGCACTTCTCACGAGTGTTAAGGATGATAAAGATAAAAGTGCTCAGTACTTAAATGAGTGCAGAAGAATGGGAATTAAAGTTCTGCCCCCTGACGTAAATGCATCTTTTTCGGATTACACGCCGCTTGGAACTGACATTCGCTTTGGTCTTAGTGCTGTTAGAAATGTCGGAGAGAATGTTGTCAGCTCAATTGTTGAAAGTAGAGAGAAAAAAGGAAGGTTTACCGCCTTTGGAGATTTTCTGCGGAAAGTAGATGGAACTGTTTGCAATAAGAAGACAATCGAATCACTTATAAAGGCGGGAGCTTTTGACTCGTTAAATCATCCTCGTAAGGGCCTTTCCCAAATTTATTTAGAAGCTATTGATTCGGTTTTGGAATCAAAACGAGCAGAGGCAGTCGGTCAATTTGATCTATTTGCCATGAGTGAAGAACCCGGAATTGATTCGCACGTAGAGATATCAATACCTGACCAAGAGTGGGATAAAGGAACGCTTCTTTCTTATGAGAGAGAGATGTTAGGACTGTATGTTTCAGATCATCCTTTGTTAGGAATTGAAGGACAGTTACGGGCGGCTAGCGATCTACCAATAAGTGCAATTTATGAAGAAGGTGTTGGCCACGAGCAAATTATTAGTGTCGGTGGCTTAATAACAAATGTTCAGAGAAAGGTATCAAAACAAGGAAATTCCTGGGCAATTGTCACTCTTGAAGACTTAGAAGGTGCGATTGACGTTAATTTCTTCTCAAATGCGTATACGCAACATGCATTGAATTTAGTTGAAGACCGAATTGTTTTAATAAGAGCAAGAGTTGATAAGAGAGAAGAACAACCAAGGTTAAGTGCCTTAGATTTCTCACTTTTGGATATAACCCAGGCTTCGACAGGTCCATTGGTAATTTCTGTCGAACCAACCCGCGTTACGGCACCACTCGTCGAGCGGATTAAAGAGGTTTTACGTACCCATCCCGGAAAGCGCGAAGTTCATCTTAAAATTGAAGATGGGAAAAAGAGCACAATCATGAAGATTGATGACAATTTGCGAGTAACCGCATCTCCAAGTTTGAGCGCGGATTTAAAATCAATTCTTGGCCCTGACTGTTTAGTTTAGAATACGAATGTGAGTTCAATCCGTACGATCGATTTACGCAAAACCCAATTAAGTAAGGGCGAATATCAGAAACTTTTGCCTAGAGCTGAAATGGATATTGATGCTGCAACAAAGGCAATTGAACCTATTTTAAAAGCGGTACGCGAAGGTGATAGTTCGACACTTAAGGCGCTTTGTAAGAAATATGATGGAATTTCACCGGACGAAATTCGCGTTCCGAAATCAGAACTAAAGCGGGCGCTAAGAGAATTAGATCCGAAAATTAAAAAAGCACTAGAAATTTCCATTGCACGAGTTAGAAAAGTGCACAAAGATCAAATTCGTAAAGATCGTAAGGTACAAGTGGTTCCAGGTGGAGCAGTAACACAGCGTTGGATTCCAGTGGATCGTGTTGGTTTATATGTACCTGGAGGGAAAGCGGTATATCCAAGTTCAGTAATTATGAATGTTGTACCTGCACAGATAGCAAAAGTTTCAAGTATTGCGATTGCTACGCCACCACAAATAGAAAATAACGGCCTTCCAAATAAGACAATTCTTGCTACCTGCGAATTACTTGGGATTGAAGAGGTTTATGCAATTGGAGGAGCTCAGGCAATCGCCATGTTTGCTTATGGAGTAAAAGATCTCTGCCAAGCAGTCGACATGGTGACTGGTCCAGGAAATATATATGTAGCTGCTGCAAAACGGGCTTTACGTGGACGAATTGGAATTGATTCCGAAGCGGGACCAACTGAGGTCGCAGTCATAGCAGATGCTTCTGCAGATCCAGCGAGTGTTGCGGCGGATTTGATAAGTCAAGCGGAGCACGATGTTATCGCTGCTGCATTACTAATAACCGACTCTGAGAAATTAGTTGAAAAAGTCAGAAACGAATTAGAAGCACGTTTAAAGAAAACTAAACATAGCGCCCGAGTTGCGCAGGCTCTATCTGGCAAACAGTCAGCTATTGTGCTCGTTAAAAATATTAGCCAAGGAATTGATGTTGCAAACGCATATGCTGCTGAGCATCTTGAAATTCAAACTAAAAATGAAGATCTAGTAGCAAAGAAAATTCGAAATGCCGGAGCTATTTTTGTTGGTAAATATTCTCCAGTGTCTCTTGGTGACTACTCGGCTGGATCAAATCATGTCCTTCCAACTGGAGGATGTGCCTGCCATTCAAGTGGCCTATCGGTACAGAGTTTCTTAAAAGGCGTTAACTTGATTAAGTACAATAAGAAAGCTTTCACTTCGATAGCAAATACTGTAATCACTCTGGCAAATTCTGAAGATTTACCTGCTCATGGAGAGGCAATGAGTGCCCGTTTTGAAAGTAAGAAGCGATGAGTAATTGGCCAACTTGGCTGCCATTGAGAAAAGACTTAATGGATCTCTCGCCATATGGAGCGCCGCAGATAAATAATGTTACTTCTTTAAATACAAATGAAAATCCATTTCCACTTCCAGAAGAGGTTGTTGACTCAATTTTGGGAGAGTTGCCTGAAGTTCTACATTCTCTAAATAGATATCCCGATCGGGATGCCAATCGACTAAGAGATGCTCTTGCAAAATATGTAAACAGAAACAGTAAGACTGCTTTCACAATCGAAAACATCTGGGCTGCAAATGGGAGTAATGAGATACTGCAGACTCTAGTACTTGCATGTGGACATGGCGGAGTTCTTGGATTTACTCCTTCGTACTCAATGCATCCATTGATAACGAAGGTTTGCGGCGCAAGATGGATCAATGGTCTTAGGGATGAAGATTTCTCGTTAGATATAAAGAAGGCAACAAATCAAATTAAATTAGAGAAGCCATCAATAGTTTTCTTGACTACCCCTAATAATCCAACCGGCGGAATTATTACTATTGAAGCAATCAAAGAGTTGGCTCAAAGTGCGAAGTTAGCGGGGGCACTGCTTGTCGTTGATGAAGCATATGCAGAATTCTCTAATGAGACTTCCGCTGTTTCCTTGATACCTAGTTTTGAAAATATTGTAGTTGTAAGGACTATGAGTAAGGCTTTTGCTCTTGCCGGAGCTCGAATTGGATATTTAATTGGAAATTCCAAGATTGTGGAAGTTGCCTTGATAACTAGATTGCCGTATCACTTAAGTACACAGTCACAGGCTATTGCGATAGTTGCACTTGAAAATTACGACTTACTTCAGAAGGAAGTCGATCTTCTAATATCCGAAAGAGAGCGAGTTATTTCTGACCTAATCGGAATGGGATTTAAAGTGCTCCCAAGTTCTGCAAATTTTCTTCTATTCTCAGGTTTTAAAGGAAGTTCATTAGAAGTTTGGAAGTCTCTCTTAGATAAAAAGGTATTAATCAGGGATGTTGGAATCCCTAATTTCCTACGCACAACAATTGGAACTCCGGAGGAGAACAACCAATTTTTGGCGGCGATAAGTGCCCATAGGCCATAATTAGCCTCTACCCAAAACTTGGAGAACAATGAGATCAGCGCATGTGAATCGCAAGACCAAAGAATCTGAAGTCGATGTTAAATTAAATATTGATGGAACTGGTTCGATTGATATTGATACCGGAGTCCCTTTCTTTGATCATATGCTCTCTCAACTTGGGAAGCATGCTGGATTTGATTTAACAGTTAAGACCAAGGGTGACGTAGACGTGGATTCGCACCACACTGTCGAAGATACTTCACTTGCTTTTGGCCAAGCTCTTCGCGAAGCACTTGGAGATAAGTCAGGTATCCGCAGGTTTGGTGATTCGATGGTTCCGCTCGATGAAGTTTTAGTTCAAGCCGCTGTTGATTTATCTGGACGTCCATATTTAGTTCATCGACAACCAGAAATTGTTGAATTGATTGGAACTTTTGATACGACATTAGGTCGCCATATTTGGGAATCGATAATTGCAGAAGCTCGCATTGCACTTCATGTACGGGTCCTTGAAGGCAGAAATGCGCACCATGTTTTTGAAGCTCAATTTAAGGCAGTAGCCCGTGCGCTTAAAGATGCATGCGCACTAGATGCTCGTGCAACTGGAATTCCATCCACCAAGGGTGTTCTTTGATTGTAATTTTTGATTATGGTTCAGGGAATTTAAGATCAGCGCAACGAGCTTTTGAAAGTACCGGGGAGAGTGTCTTAATAACCTCGGATGTAAAGAAAGCAGAAGGTGCAAAGGGATTAGTAATTCCCGGAGTCGGGGCCTTTGCTGCCTGTATGAGTCAGTTACTTAATGCTGGTGGTGAAGAGCTAATTAAAAATCGTGTTTCAAAGGGTGATGCTTTAATTGGTATTTGCGTAGGTATGCAGGTGCTTTTCAACAATAGTACTGAGAAGGGAAGTCATCAAGGTTTAAATATTTTTAGTGGAACAGTTGATAAGTTAGATTCAAAAATTCTTCCTCAGATAGGTTGGAATACCCTTTCAGTACCAAATAATTCTAAAATTTTTAAAGGTATTGAAAATGATTCCTTTTATTTCGTTCATTCATATGCAGCAAAGAGTGAGGAAGTAGGAGCAATAAACACAACGGCTAGTTATGGTGAGACATTCCTGGCCGCAGTTGAGCGTGAGAATGTTTGCGCAACTCAATTTCATCCCGAGAAATCGGGGAAGTCTGGTCTAAGTCTGATAAAAAATTGGGTTGAATCTTTATGACTTTAAAGCCACTGGAGTTACTCCCTGCAATTGATGTTAAAAATGGACGTGCTGTCCGACTCTTTCAAGGAGAGTTTGAAAAAGAGAGCGCATATGGATCTCCTTTGGAAGTTGCAAAAGAATTTGAAACTGCTGGGGCAGAATGGATTCATTTAGTTGACCTAGATGCGGCTTTTGGCGTTGGTTCAAACTTTGAATTACTGGCCGAGGTAATTAAGAGTGTAAATATAAAGGTCGAGCTTTCGGGTGGAATAAGAGACGATGCATCGCTACGCAGAGCATTAAGCACTGGATGCAAAAGAATTAATCTTGGGACAGCTGCTCTAGAAAATCCAGAGTGGACCGCTGAAGTAATTAAAGAATTTGGGGATCGAATTGCAGTTGGCCTCGATGTTCGCGGACATACTCTCGCTGCCAGAGGTTGGACTAAAGAAAGTGGCAACCTATTTGAGACTATTGAAAGATTAGATCGTAATGGTTGTTCGCGTTATATCGTTACGGACGTCGCTAAGGATGGAACTCTCACTGGTCCAAATTTAGATCTTCTACGAGAAGTATGTGCGGCGACAGATAAACCAGTAGTAGCGAGTGGTGGAGTTTCTAAGATTGAAGATTTAATTGCACTTCATGAATTGACTTCAATCGGAGTTGAGGGTGCAATTGTTGGCAAAGCAATTTATTCTGGAAATTTAGATTTAAAAGAGGCATTAGCGAGAGTTTCAAAATAATGCTGGCAAAAAGAGTAATCCCATGTCTTGATGTTTCTGGCGGACGTGTAGTAAAGGGAGTGAATTTCAAAGAACTCCGTGATGCTGGTGATCCGGTTGAACTTGCAAAACTTTATGACGGAATGGGCGCAGACGAACTTACTTTCTTAGACATTTCTGCAAGTGTTGAAGAACGAAATACAACTTTAGAAATAGTGACAAAAACCGCTGAGCAAGTATTTATTCCATTAACTGTCGGTGGTGGAATCCGTAAGGTATCTGATGTGGATCAACTTCTCCGAGCAGGTGCCGATAAAGTTTCCGTTAACACTGCAGCCATTTTAAATCCAGATTTGATAAATGAAGTTGCAGATCGATTCGGTGACCAGGTTTTGGTTCTCTCAGTTGATGCAAGACGTGCATCAGTAAAATCAGGTTTCGAGGTGACAACGCATGGTGGATCGAAGAGTGCAGGGATCGATGCTCTTGAATGGATCTCGGATGCCGTCAGAAGAGGTGTCGGGGAAATTCTTTTAAATTCAATGGATGCTGACGGTACGAAAAATGGATTCGACATTGAAATGCTTAAGAAAGTAAGAGAGATCTGCAGCGTACCGGTGATAGCTAGCGGTGGAGCAGGGAAGTTGAGTGATTTTCCTGCTGCATTGGCGGCTGGTGCCGATGCGGTACTTGCCGCGAGTGTATTTCACTTTGGCGAGCTGACTATTAATGAAGTAAAGCGGGAAATCGAAAGCGCCGGATATCCGGTGCGCCGTACCTTTTAAATAAGGAATAATTCCAGTATGAATCTGATTCCTGATGAAATCTTAAACCGATTAAAGAGTGGCGAATTAATTCCTGCAATTGCTCAGAATAATTCGGATAATCAGGTCTTGATGTTGGCATATATGAATAAAGAAGCACTAGAAAAAACAATAGAAACTAAATTTGCTACCTACTGGAGTAGAAGTAGGAATAAGTTATGGAAAAAAGGCGAAACTTCAGGAAATTTCCAGAAGGTTCTTTCAATTTCCTATGATTGCGATGCTGATTCGATTCTTCTGAAAGTTGATCAGATGGGTCCGGCTTGCCATACGGGCAAGACCAGCTGTTTTCATAATTCGATAGCGTAGAAATAGATGAAAGATATGACTCTCGAAGAGTTCCGGAATTTAGCTAAGAATTACAATGTAATTCCAGTCTGGCAGAAGCTTTTTGCAGATAATGAAACACCGCTAACGCTTTATCGAAAATTAGCTACGAATGAAGTTGGGACATTCTTACTTGAGTCAGCAGAGCATGGTGGTACTTGGTCTCGATACTCTTTTATTGGAGTAGCTAGTCAGGCGACTCTTACGGAAAAAGACGGCCATGCCTTATGGGAGGGTTCCATTCCGGCAGTTGCCCCTATAGCGGGTGAGCCACTTGAAGCATTTAAAAAAGCCTCTGAATTTTTGAGATCACCAAAGCTTGATGAGTTGCCTCCATTAACTGGAGGTCTTGTTGGCTATTTGAGTTATGACGCAGTTCGAAATTTAGAGAAAATTCCGAACATTGCAAGGGATGATTTGAAATTACCAAATATGGCTTACATGTTGACTACTGATCTTGCCATATTTGATCATGAAGAAGGATCAATAACTCTAATAGCAAATGCAATTAACTGGGACGGTTCTGATCAGAGAATTGATGAGGCCTACGCGGAGTCTAAAACTCGTCTTTCAAAAATGATTTCTGACCTTAAGAAACCTATTGAAAGTTTAATTAGCACGATTCCCAATAAGATAGAGCCGCAGTTCAATCGTGAAACTACAACTGAAAATTTTAAGAAGCGTGTCGAAAAGATAAAAGAAGAAATCCGCTCAGGCGAAGCTTTTCAAGTCGTCCTTTCGCAGAGATTCTCAATGGAACTGAGCTGCGATCCCTTAGATGTGTATCGAGTTTTGAGAGTACATAACCCAAGTCCATATATGTATTTACTGCGATTTGCCAATGGCTTGGATATCGTTGGTTCATCTCCGGAGGCACTTGTAAAGGTAACAAATAGAGAAGTGATGGTTCATCCAATTGCTGGCACTAGAAGACGTTCTGCAGATCCAGAGATAGATAAATCTCTTGGTGATGAATTACTTGCAGACCCGAAAGAGCGGGCAGAGCATATTATGTTGGTTGATCTAGGTCGCAATGATCTTGGTAGAGTGTGTAAGTCAGGATCTGTAGAAGTAGTTCAATTTATGCAAATCGAGAGATATTCGCATGTAATGCATATTGTCTCAACGGTTACCGGAACTCTCCAAGATGATAAGAAAGCCATAGATGCCCTTTATGCTGTTTTTCCAGCAGGAACTCTTTCGGGTGCACCTAAACCAAGAGCGATGGAAATAATTGAATCTTCTGAGGATGTTCGCAGAGGAATTTATGGTGGAACTATTGGCTATGTAGATTTCACTGGAAATTTAGATTCATGTATTGCGATTAGAACTACTGTTATTAAAGATGGAATCGCGTACGTACAGGCTGGTGCTGGAATTGTCGCCGACTCTGATGCAGAATCAGAAAATCAGGAATGTCTAAATAAGGCTGCAGCAGTCCTTGGCGCAATCGCAAGTGCAAATTCAATGGTGCGAGCATGAGTTCAGTTTTAGACTCCATAATTAACGGAGTAAGAGAAGATTTAGCAGAACGGAAGAAGTTAAATCCAAACCCTGAATCTGAAATTAAATACGCCACTCCAGTAAAGAATGCCGAGCAGGCTCTTTCAAAAAAAGATATTTCTATTATTGCTGAAGTTAAAAGATCTTCACCAAGCAAAGGCGAGTTAGCTCAAATTTCCGATCCAGCCAAACTAGCAAAAGAATATGAAAATAGTGGTGCATCTGTTGTGAGTGTCTTAACTGAAGAACGCCGATTTAAGGGATCGATATCGGATTTTAAGGAAGTGCGAAAGAACATTTCCATTCCAATGCTCCGAAAAGACTTCATAGTTGACGAATATCAAATCTATGAATCACGAATTATTGGCGCAGATATGCAACTTCTGATTGTTGCCGCATTATCTAAGGATCAACTTAAAGATTTTTATCAATTAGGAACCGAACTTGGTATGGCGTCACTATTTGAAGTCCACTCACTTGAAGAACTTGAAACAGCAATGTCCTTATCGCCGAAAATAGTGGGTGTGAACTCTAGAAATTTAAAGACATTGGAAGTAAATCCGGATGCTTTTTTTGAAATACTTCCAAAAATTCCAGAGAGTTTATTGAAAGTAGCTGAATCTGGAATTTCAAAACGGAGCGAAGTAGAGAATTTGGAAAAATTGGGAGCCAATGCAATTCTCGTAGGTGAGACATTGGTCCGGGCAGAATCTCCCTCAGTAGCGATTTCTGAGCTTTTAGGGAGTCTCTAAGGAGTTAGAATTCGCGCACTATGTTTAAAAATATTCCTGGTCACTTTGGTGAATATGGTGGACGCTTTGTTCCTGAGGCGCTCATTGGTGCACTAGATGAATTAGAAGCGGCACATAACAGTGCTAAAGAAGATCCAAATTTCCAAGCCGAATTGGATTATTTACTAAAAACATATACGGGTAGGCCCAGCCCAATTTCTGAAGCTAAGCGGTTCTCGGAATACGCAGGTGGGGCAAGAATTTTTTTAAAGCGAGAAGATCTAAACCACACTGGCTCACACAAAATAAATAATGTATTAGGCCAAGCATTACTTACTAAGCGGATGGGCAAGCGGCGCATAATTGCAGAGACTGGCGCTGGCCAGCATGGAGTTGCCTCAGCGACAGCAGCAGCGTTATTAGGTCTTGAGTGTGTTGTCTATATGGGTGAAGAAGATACAAAGCGCCAAGCTTTAAATGTTGCAAGAATGAAATTGCTTGGTGCAGAAGTTATTCCAGTAACTCAAGGTTCAAAGACCTTAAAAGATGCCATCAATGAGGCGATGCGTGATTGGGTAACAAATGTAGAGACTACTCATTATCTGCTGGGTACAGTTGCTGGACCACATCCATTTCCAACAATGGTGCGAGATTTTCATAAAATTATTGGCGAAGAGTCTCGCGAGCAAATTTTTGAAATTATCGGAAAGTTACCTGATGCAGTACTTGCCTGTGTAGGTGGTGGATCAAATGCAATAGGAATTTTTCATGCCTTCATTCCTGATAAAGAAGTAAAACTAATTGGACTTGAAGCAGGTGGCTCGGGCATTGAAACTGGAAAGCATGCATCCTCAATTAGTGGAGGTTCTCCAGGTGTTCTACATGGAAATCGCACTTATGTTCTTCAGGATGAAGATGGACAGACAATTGAATCTCATTCGATTTCTGCAGGTTTAGATTATCCCGGAGTAGGTCCAGAGCACGCATACCTTCACGATATTGGTCGGGCTGAATATCGCTCTATAACGGATTCGGAAGCCATGGAGGCTTTCTCATTACTCTCAAAGACTGAAGGAATTTTACCGGCTATCGAGACCGCACACGCGTTAGCAGGTGCAATTAAAGTTGGTAAAGAGATGGGTAGCGGTGCAAATTTACTAATTAATCTTTCAGGTCGCGGTGATAAAGATGTACAGACAGCCGCAGCATATTTTGGAATTGATCTTTAATGAATCAAATCTCTTTAGTTTTTGAAAGAGCTAAAAAAGAGAATCGGGCGGCACTAATTGGTTTTATAACCGCGGGATTTCCAGATAAGAATAAAAGTTTTGAAATAGCCACTGCCATGGTCGAAGGCGGAGTAGATTTAATTGAGGTGGGTTTCCCATATAGCGATCCAGTCATGGATGGACCAGTAATTCAAAATGCTGGAGAAGTAGCACTCTCAAATGGAGTTAAAAGCAAAGATGTCATTGAACTAGTCTCAAAGATTTCTAATTTGGGCGTACCAGTGCTTGTAATGACTTATTGGAATCCCATTGAGAAGTATGGGGTTTCTAAATTTGCAAGTGAACTAAAAAATGCTCACGGAGCTGGACTAATTACTCCAGATCTGACAGTAGAAGAAGCATCAGAATGGAATAACGTTGCTGATAAATTGGAATTGGCAAAGGTCTATGTTCTTGCTCCAAGTTCAAGTGATGAGAGAGTCAAATTAATATCTGATAACGCATCCGGATTTATTTATGCAGCTAGCTTGATGGGTGTAACGGGAGTTAGAAATTCTCTTACGAATGATGCCAGTAAATTGGTATCACGAATCAAGAAAGAAAGTTCACTACCCGTGGCAGTGGGGCTGGGTGTTTCAAATGGAGAGCAAGCCAAAACTGTTGCATCATATGCAGATGGCGTAATAGTTGGCTCTGCATTTATTAAAATAATACAAACCTCGAAGGATTTTGATAGCGCTAAAGTTGGAGTAAAGAAGTTAGCGCAAGAGTTAAAAGCGGGAGTTGAGCGATGAAGAAAATTCAGCCTTGGCTAACTCTGATTGCGCGGCTAATACTTGGCGGAACTCTTCTTGCGGCTGGTTGGCTCAAATTATTTAATTCATATGAGGCAAAGGCAAGTGTCCGGGCATACGATCTTCTTCCGGTACCACTAGCAAATTTTCTTGGCGCAATCTTGCCATCTCTTGAAATTGCACTCTCGTTATTCTTAATAATTGGAATCTGGACAAAGCGTATGGCAATTATTGGAACTATTCTGATAGGTGTTTTTGTTATTGCTATTTCTCAAGCTTGGGCACGTGGTCTACCAATTAACTGTGGTTGTTTTGGAAATGGCGGATTAACAGCGGATGGGAAAGTCCATCACTGGACCTATTTTTCGGAAATTCTCCGTGATTTAGGTCTAATTCTCTGTGGAATTTATATAAGTCGTAATCCAGTTGGTAAATTTGCGTTCGATAAAGAGGAGAGCGAAAATGGCAAGTAATAAACCGGGCGATAAAGGATTACGTAATACTGTAATTGGAACAATTGTTTTTATTGTCGTCGCACTTGCAGGAGTTGTTGCCTATAGTAATTCTTCTAAAAATGCGACAATGCCTGGAGGTACTTCTTCTAAAGATGGTTATGGAATTACTTTTAATGCCTCAGCTACTCCGCAAATAGATATTTGGGAAGATTTTCAATGCCCTATCTGCCACACATTTGAAGGAATCAATGGTTCATATATAAATGAAGTAGCTTCCTCCGGTAAGGCAAAAGTAATTTTCCATCCAATGTCATTTATCGGACCAGAGTCAAAGATCGCGGCAAACGCTGCGGCTTGTGCAAATGTTGAAGGAAAGTACCTACAGTTTCACACTGCACTCTATGATGATCAGGCATCAACTGAGAACAGCGGACATTGGAACAAGGATGCAATGATTTCACTTGGAAAGAAAATCGGAATTACATCCTCAACATTTGCCGACTGTGTAAATCAGAATAAATTCGATGGCTGGGTATCAAAGATAGAAGATAGCGCGGCATCAAAGAATGTAAATGCAACTCCAACTGTATTTATCAATGGAAAAGAACTAGACCGTCAGACCCAATATATGAATGCCGATGCATTTAAGGCGGCTTTGAAAGCAGCGGGAGTTAAATAATAAATTAATGCGGACTTTTATTCCGACACCTAACGTTACGTATGTAAGTGTTGGTCCGCTGAAAATTCATTTTTATGCACTCTGCATTTTGGTGGGCATTTTTCTTGCTATTTTTATAGGACGAAAACGATTATCGGACGATAAAGATTTAATTTCTGATATCGCAATTTACGCCATTCCAGCCGGAATTATTGGTGCCAGGTTCTATCATGTAATAACAACCCCTGAAAAATATTTTAATTCACATTTTTTAGATGCATTTAAGATTTGGCAGGGAGGTCTTGGTATTTGGGGAGCTATTTCTTTTGGTGCGATAGCCTCTTATTTATATTTAAAAAAAGTAGGAATTTCTTCCAAATTTTTAAAAATTGCAGATGCACTAGCCCCTGGTTTGTTAATTGCGCAAGCAATTGGACGATTAGGTAATTGGTTCAATGGAGAATTATTCGGACGTCCGAGTCGAATGCCTTGGGCAGTTGAGATACCTGAAGGGAATAGACCTCTCAAATATATTAATGAGATGACATTCCATCCAACTTTTCTATATGAGGCAGTATGGTCTTTAATGATTGCGCTTTTTCTTATGCGTTTAAGAAATAGAAAACCTGGTCAAATTTTCTGGCTCTATGTTGCAGGATATTCAATCGGTCGAGCTCTAGTCGAAGTATTAAGAATCGATTATTCACATATTCTTTTTGGTCTCAGGTTAAATCTTTGGATTGCCATATTTTGTACAATTTTGGGAGTGTGGCAGTACTGGAAAATTGCAAAGCAGAGAGTAGAGTAGAAGCATGTCACTTGAAGAAGTAAAAGCTAGAAATCTTCACCATAAGATTCACAAATCTGGCTGGCTTCGTGCAGCAGTTCTTGGCTCAAATGATGGTCTTGTTGCAACTGCGTCATTAATGATTGGTGTTGCGGCGGCAACTTCAAATAAGTCATTCCTTTTAACTGCTGGTCTTGCAGGAATCGTCGCCGGGGCACTCTCTATGGGAATTGGTGAATATATTTCAGTATCGTCGCAGACTGATATTGAAGAGGCTGATAAAGAGATGGAAATTGAACATCTTGCTCTTGATCCAGCCGGAGAGTTAGAAGAGTTAACTCAAATTTATATGGAACGCGGATTAGATCGAGAACTTGCTAAAAAAGTGGCCGAAAAAATGACAGAGAAAGATGCTCTAGAGGCGCACCTGCGCGATGAACTTGGTCAATTTGAACATACTAAGGCTCGTCCCGTTCAAGCTGCTTTTGCATCACTTATTAGTTATATCTCTGGCGGCGTTATTCCCTTTATCGGAGCCTTCGCACCTACCTCCGGCACGAGAGCCTGGAGTATTGTCGCTTTTACGGAAGTTGGATTAATTGCAACTGGAATTCTGAGTGCCCGTTCTGCTGGTTCCGGATATGGAAAAACCACCCTTCGAATTCTGGTTGGCGGTTCACTCGGTATGGCAATTACCGCTGGAATCGGTTCATTAGTTCACATCTCAGGAATTTAACCGCTACTCTTTATCACTGATTTGTTGGGCCATCGCTGTCCCGACCCTCTCGGGAGCGATATTTAAGTGAATCTTTTCTCTGCAATTCCTGCGGCTCAAGGTCTTTACGATCCAAGTAATGAGCATGATGCCTGCGGCGTTGCCATGGTTGCTACATTAAATAAAGAAGCAACTCATGAAATTGTCTCCAAGGCACTTATGGCACTTAGAAACATGGAGCATCGCGGTGCAACCGGTTCTGAGCCAGATAGTGGAGATGGGGCAGGAATTCTTATTCGAATTCCAGATAATTTCTATCGTGAAGTTGTTAAGTTCAAACTTCCAAATTCCGGAGAATATGCAACTGGAATCTTTTTCGTTGATGAAGATTTTAGCGATAAGTCCGGTATCGAAAAAATTGCGGATGAAGAAGGCTTAAAAATTCTAGGTTGGCGCGATCTACCAACCAATGACAAAACAATTGGAAAAACTGCAAAATCAGTGATGCCCCACTTTAAGCAAATATTTGTTGCAGCTAAAGGTGGAGAAAAGGATATAAATCTAGATCGCTTGGCATTCTGTTTTAGAAAACGAATTGAACATGCCTTTCCAATATATGTTCCTTCATTATCTTCCAGAACTATTGTTTATAAAGGAATGTTAACTACAGGGCAGCTTGAAGAATTTTTCCCAGATCTTTCTGATGTTCGAGTAATTTCGCCACTGGCTCTTGTTCACTCGAGGTTTTCTACAAATACTTTTCCATCATGGCCACTTGCACATCCTTATCGTTACATTGCACATAATGGTGAAATTAATACAGTAAAGGGAAACCGAAATTGGATGCGAGCTCGCGAGGCATTACTTTCGAGCGATGTGTTACCTGGAGATTTAAGTAGATTATTTCCAATTGTAAATAATGAGAGCAGTGACTCAGCATCTTTCGACGAGGTGCTAGAACTTCTTTATCTAGGAGGCCGATCACTTCCGCATGGTGTTCTAATGATGATTCCAGAGGCTTGGGAGAATCATGGAACAATGCCGCAAAATCGGCGAGATTTTTATGAATTCCATTCCTCAATTATGGAACCATGGGATGGACCTGCATGTATTACCTTCACTGATGGAAATCAGATTGGCGCAGTTCTGGATAGAAATGGCCTAAGACCATCACGATATTGGATTACTAAAGATGGTTTAGTGGTCCTGGCATCTGAATTCGGAGTACTCGATGTTCCACCAGAAAACATAGCGGCGAAAGGTCGCTTGCAACCAGGAAAGATGTTCTTGGTTGATATTGCAGAGGGCAAAATAATTGATGATGGAGCAATTAAAGATCAATTAGCAAATGCGGCCCCATATGGGGAGTGGTTATCCGCGGGACTTGTTCGACTCGAAGATTTGCCGGCCCGCGAACACATTATTTATCCGCACTCTTCAGTTTTGCGTAGACAGCGCGCATTTGGTTACACCGAAGAAGAATTGCGAATGATTGTCACTCCAATGGCAAAAAATGGTGCAGAGCCACTTGGCTCAATGGGAACCGATTCACCAATAGCCGCAATATCTTCAAAACCGCGACTTCTTTTTGATTACTTTTCCCAGTTATTTGCCCAAGTAACAAATCCGCCACTTGATGCTATCCGTGAGGAATTAGTTACTAGTCTGGGCGGCTCTCTTGG
>CAWULH010000001.1:0-41550 GCA_963923215.1 uncultured bacterium | reverse complement strand
AAGTTTGTCCTTCACCTGCAACAGCGGTGAAATGTAAACCTGTTGGATGTAATTCACCGCAACCAAAACAATGTCCATAGTGAGAAGGAATTGGAGTTCCAGGTGCAGGCGCTTGTCGGTGGCGCGGTGGAATAACCGCATCATCTGGTGGAGTCGTTGATGGAACTCTGCTCATATGGCAAGCCTAGCGTTATCAAGTACCTTTGCTCCGTGCCAAATATCCATCGAGATCAGAGTTATGGCAGGCCTTTATATAAAGAGGTAATTAAATGGTCTCCAACTGTCTGGGCCTTTGTAATATTTTTGGACCTTTCGATCCTTCTAGCGATATGGGCTGCTCTATCAATTTCGGCGACGTGGATATCCGGAGTAATTCTCTTGGCATTAACACTTTATGGTTTTTTAAAATCACAATTAAGAATCACGGTTACTCAAGGTTGGCTACTTGTGGGGCCAGCGGCAATAGAGCGGGCATTTATATTTAATTTTAGGAATTTAAATAGTTCAGAGATGCGAATTGCTAGGGGTGCCGGAGGCAATCCACTTGACTATCTTCAAATTCGATTCTGGGTCTCCACGGGGTTGAAAATGGATTTGCGAGACCCCCGGGATAAAACAACTGCTTGGTTAATTTCGACTGAGAATGGAGATAGATTAATTAACCTATTGGCCAATCCAGAACATTAGGCGCAATCTTTACAGATTGCTTTAGCTCCCTCACCTTTGGCTAACTGTGATGCATGGTGAATTAAGAAGCAGCGGGAGCAGGTAAATTCATCTTCCTGTTTTGGCACTACCCGGAGTGCCAACTCTTCTCCAGATAAATCTGCACCAGGAAGTTCAACGCTTTCTACTTCCTCTTCATCAACATCGATTACGCCAGATTGTGCATCGGCGCGCTTGGCTTTTAATTCCTCAAGGGATTCTTCGTGTTGCTCTTCATCGGTTTTTCGCGGTGAATCGTAATCCGTAGCCATGGCACCCCCTTAAAATCTGGTTGGCATGAAACCAACATGGTTTTGCTTCCAACAGGGCGCATATTGACCTAAATCCCCGCCTATTGCACCTTAACGCTCGGCGTGTCGGGATTATTCCCGCTCTAAATTGAAATTACTTGAGACGTACTGACTCTTGGCCCCTTGAAATCATCTTTTCAAAATGTGATTCTCGTTTTTCAACAAATTTAGAGACATCCGCTTCAAGGTTCTGTAAAAATGCAGCAAGTTCATCTCGAGCGGCAGCACCTTCACCTGTTAAATCTTCTCTTTCGAAAATATTCCAGGCTCGCAAAACAGGTGCCACTACATCTTCAAGATGTAATTTCATATCATAAATTCCAGCAAGTGCGATCTGAACTGACTTTCTTCCCCAACCAGGCATTCCCTGTCCTGGCATACTGAAGTTCATCAATACATCTCGGATTGCAATCATTGCTGCATTTGGTTCGAGATCAAGGGCAGCACCAAGGGTATTTCGATAAAAGAGCATATGTAAATTTTCATCAAGAGCAACGCGGGCCAACATATTTTCACATATTGGGTCATTTGAAATTCGACCAGTATTTCTATGTGAAATTCGAGTGGCTAATTCTTGAAAAGATACATAAGCAACCGTGTGCAACATATCGTTGTCATATGGAGTTGTGTATCCAACTTGCATATGTTCCATCCGCCAATTTTCAAGGGCGACTGGATCTACTCCCCTGGTTACCGTTAAATAATCTCGAAGCACTACGGAGTGGCGCGCCTCTTCTGCAGTCCAACGATTGATCCAGGTATTCCACGCACCATCACGGCCCATAGATAAAGCGATTTCAGTGTGGTAACTCGGAAGATTATCTTCAGTTAATAAATTTAAGACTAAAGAGTCGGCGGCAATATTTGTAAGTTTGGAATCCTTAGGTTCCCATGCTTCACCTTCCATAACTCCCGGAAAGTTACGACCTTCACTCCAAGGCACATACTCGTGTGGATACCAGTCTTTTGCTATTGCGAAATGTCTATCTAATTCTGCGGCAACGGTTGGCTCAAGATCACGAATTAATCTAGTTTGAATCGCTGGATCAATTGAAGCCATGAGATAAACCTACCTTAGTTTCTTAGTTCTTACCTTAGCTTCTTCTTGACGCCATTTAGCGATCGCGCCGTGGTTACCAGAGAGAAGAATTTCTGGAACATTTAAGCCGCGCCACTCCACTGGTTTTGTGTAATTTGGGTACTCGACTAAATATTCATTTTCACCTGAAATTGAATGAGACTCTTCATCTAAAGATGACGGATTACCAATCACCCCAGGAATCAACCTAATTGTCGATTCTAAAATTACTAATGCAGCAACTTCCCCGCCATTTAAAACATAATCTCCTATAGAGATTTCATGAACTCTGAAATTTTCTTGATGTGAATAAAAATCTTTAACCCGCTGATCAATTCCTTCATATCTTCCGCAAGCAAAAATTATATGCTCGGCTTTACTAAGTTCAATTGCCGTCGCTTGATCGAATCTTTTACCCGCCGGAGTTAGAATAATTAAGTCATTTGTAGGTCCTGCAACTGAATCAATAGCTTTTCCCCAAGGTTCAGGAGACATAACCATTCCCGCGCCCCCACCATAAGGGGTGTCATCAACAGACTTATGCACGCCCTCTGCAAAATCTCTTAAATCAGTAATTTTTATTTCAATTAATCCTGCTTCACTAGCCTTACCAATTAAAGATAATTGAAGAGGTTTTAAATACTCTGGAAAGATAGTTATGACGTCGTATTTAGGCATCTAATAACCCTTCTTTCTCTGTCACTATAACTTTCTTATTTCTTACGTCAACTATAGGAACAATTTCTTTAACAAAAGGGATCATGACTTCTCGACCCTCATGTTTTATTACGAGTAGATCCTGTCCTGGGATATGTATAACATCGATTATCGGGCCAATTTCTCGTCCAGTATCAAAAAATGCAGTGCATTTGATTAATTGCTGAAAATGAAATTGATCGTTTGTGGATTCTGCATCAATATCAACGTCAGCCAAGAGAATTACATTTTTTAACTTTTCTATTCCAGTACGATCAGATATTTCCTTAAATTTTAGAAGTAACGTTCCATTATGATCTCGAGCAGACTCGATAGTCAGGGGACCAACTTGCGAGGGATCTGTTTGGAGAGAAGAACCAACCAAAAATCTTTCTGCAGGAGAATCTGTGCGAACTTCAATAGTTACTTCACCGTGCACCCCATGAGGTCGCCCGATGCGAGCAACTACCAGAAGCACTTAACGACCTTCGTCCGCCTCAATTAAATCCACCCGAACTGGTTTTCCTGCAATTGCACTAATTACGGTTCGTAATGCGCGCGCAGTTCGACCGTTACGTCCAATTACCTTCCCAATATCTTCGGGATTAACTCTTACTTCAAGAGTAGTTCCGCGACGGTGGTTTTTTTCAGAGATAACAACATCGTCAGGATTATCTACGATTCCTTTAACGAGATGCTCTAGCGCCTCATCAATCATTTTTATTACTCCGCAGGAGTTTCAGTAACTTCAGCAGTTTCGCTCGCAGGAGTTTCGCTTACTTCTGCCACAGCTTCAGTTGGAGCCTCCGCCACAACTTCACTTGCAGGAGCTTCTTCTGCAACAGGCGTTTCAACAACTGGAGCAGACTTTGCAGCTAATTTCTCTGCAGCCTTCTTTTTCATTGTGGTTGCACCATCTGCTGGGGCGTTCTGCGCATCTTTAACTGCTGCTTCATAAGCAACTTGCTTTGGCGTCTTAGGTGCGATCTTCTTAAGAGTTCCTTCTGAACCTGGCAAGCCTTTTGACTTCTGCCAGTCGCCGGTAATTTTTAAAATAGCCTCTACAGCTTCAGTTGGTTGTGCACCTACACCGAGCCAATATTGTGCTCGATCGGAATTAACTTCGATCAGAGATGGTTCAGATGAAGGCGAAAAACGACCAATCTCTTCAATTGAAAGTCCATTACGGGCCTTACGTGAATCTGACACAACAATACGGAAATATGGCGTACGGATTTTTCCAGTACGCATTAAACGAATCTTTACTGACACTAAAAATTGCTCCTATTTTTTGGTTTAAATTGGTTCCAACAATTACAACAGTGGGAGCGTTGTAAAAGTTATTACCTAACTTTTCTCTTTGGTCTGGGGGTAGAGGGCCCCTGACAGGTGACCAATTTTGCCAGTTGTGGGTGGTCAGACCAAATCGCCTCTTATCCACGCTCCTCAAGAGCACGTTTTGCTGGATTACCCGAGCGAGATTTCTTCTTAGGTGGCGTACTAATTTTTGGGGAAGGCATATTCGCAACTCCACTCATGCCTCCCAATCCATTCATGCCCGGAAGATTTGGCATTTTCCCAGAGCGCATCTGTTTCATAACTTTCTGTGCCTGTAAAAAACGATCTACCAAATTATTTACATCTGAAACTTGGCGACCGCTTCCCTTTGCGATTCTTGCTCGTCTTGAACCATTTAAGACCTTTGGGTCGTTCCGTTCAATTGGCGTCATCGATTGAACTATTGATTGGGTCTTAATTAACTCGGAATCATCAAATTGCTCTAATTGCTTCTTTAGCGCACCCGAATTTGCTCCAGGTAGCATGCCTAATAATTTTGACATCGAACCCATTTTTTTCATACCCTCAAGTTGGGCTAGGAAATCATCCAATGTGAAATCCTCGCCCTTTATAAATTTATCTTCTAACTTTTTTGTTGCTTGCGAATCAAAAGCATTCTTAGCTTGTTCTGCCAGCGTTTGGACATCACCCATTCCCAAAATACGTGAGGCCATTCGATCCGGGTAAAAGAGATCAAAGTCTGAATTTTTTTCACCAGTAGCCGCAAAGAAAATTGGTTTACCTAAAACCGATGCAATCGATAAAGCTGCGCCACCTCTAGCATCGCCATCAAGTTTCGTCAGAACTACACCATCAATTCCTACTCCAACATCAAAGGCAGTTGCAGTTTTTAGGGCATCTTGTCCCACCATTGCATCGACGACATAAAGAACTTCATCGGGATTAATTGCATCCTTGATGTCTCGAGCCTGTTTCATTAACTCTTCATCGACACCTAATCTTCCAGCAGTATCGACAATTACAACGTTATGAAGTTTTGATTTTGCAAAATCAATTCCAGCTTTTGCAACTTTAACTGGATTACCAACACCATTGCCTGGCTCGGGCGCAAATACTGGAACCTTTACTGATTCACCAACAACTTGTAATTGGGTAACCGCATTTGGACGCTGTAGGTCAGATGCGATGAGGAGAGGTGTATTGCCTTGATCTTTTAACCACTTTGCTAATTTTCCAGCAAGGGAAGTTTTACCAGCACCTTGCAATCCGGTTAAAAGAATTACAGTTGGTGGATTTTTTGCGAATCGAATTCGCCTAGCCTGCCCACCAAGAATTTTTATTAGTTCATCATTTACAACTTTAAAGACAGCTTGTGAAGGATTTGTGCCTTTATTCAAGTCATCTAATTGACTATTAATATCTCTACTTATATTTTCAACAAAAGTATTAGCAACATCAATATTGACATCTGAATCCAATAACGCTGATTTAATTTCCGAAGCAATTTCAGCAATGTCGCTGTTCTTTAAGCGACCCTTACTTCTTATTGAAGTGAAAGCACTCGCAAACTTGGCAGTGAGCGATTCAAACATGTATAAATCTTATCTATAAGTTATAAGTGCAGATTCCACTTGGTTTGCCAGGAGTTTTGCCCGATCTTCTTTTAGCGGTTCACCGGAGGCAGTGGTTAAATAGAGCGTATCAAATGCTTCTGCGCCTAGAGTGGAAACTACGATTGCTTTAATATCAAAACCGTAACGAGAAATAGATTTGGCTACACTATATAAAATTCCTGGTCTATCGTGCATTCGAACTTCAAGTACGGTTGCATTTGACGCCAAGTCATTTGAAGCGTAAACGATTGGATCTGGCGTTAATATTCCAGGAAGTTTCCGATAGTAATCAATTCGCTCATCTATTTTCTTTTCTAAATCCAATTCGCCTTTAATTGCTCTCGATATCTGCTCTGTTAACTTTTTTGCATTAGGTAGCTCGGCATTTACATCTGGGGCAACAATCCATTTTCCTATGGCGTATTCACCTATCGTCTTAGTTTTAGCATTTCGTAGGTCAAATCGATTAATGCTAAGTACTCCGGCAATTGCAGATAAGAGTCCTACTTGGTCCTTAACAATAATTTCCAATTCATAGTTAGATTCATTTTGAGATACTGCTACTCTGATTTGTTCATTGAACCCTGCTGGCAGTGATAAGTCGGGCGGAGCAACTGGCTCCTCTCCAGACATTGCTGCACTACAACGGAAGACTAAATCAGATATTAATTTTGCCTTCCAATCTGACCATGCAGTTTTTCCAGTCGCCTTACCGTCAGCAATTGAAAGGGCATGCAGTAGATGTAAGTTTTCATGGGATTTCACTTTGGCTACTACATCTGCGATTGTGTGTGGATCATCTAAATCTCTACGCGTTGCCGCAGTTGAAAGAGTTAAATGCTCTCTAACGAGAAAAACCAATACATCTACATCGGGTTGTGAGAATCCAATTCGCTTTGCCAATTTGCCCATTAGTTCTGCTCCAAATTCGCTGTGATCTTTATTCGGAAAGCCCTTACCGATGTCATGAAATAAGGAAGCAAATAAAAGTAAATCAGGTCTTCTTACGGTTCTAGTTAATTTTGCGGCTTCGACAGCCGTTTCTAACATATGTCTATCTACGGTATGGCGATGTAGAACATTCCGTTGCGGAAGAAAACGGACGTGCTCCCATTCTGGAATCCACTTTGATATTAAATTCTCTTGATCAAGTGCTTCAATTACTCGAATCATTGGTATTCCTGCACCAATTAGAGAAATTAAATCCTCTCGTGCTTGCCGACTCCAAGGCGATTTAATTGGCAAGAAATTTGCCGAGATTTGTACTACCGCATCTGGAGCAATTGGTAACCCTTGTTGGGCCGCAATCGCTGCCATTCTAAAAGCAATTTCGGGATGGCCTTCGATTGAAAATTTATCTTCAAATCTAATTTCATTATTTTCAGAGAGGATTCCGGTAGATAATTTAATTGCCTTTTTAAATGAGAATCTCTTTTTAGTATGTTCAATGGCATGCCAAACGGTTTCAGATACGTAATCTACTGTTCGTGCCGATTTTGCTACCTCGAGCATTAAAGTATCTGCATCTTTAAATTGCATATCTTCAGCAACTTTGTCCTGTTCGGTAAGCATTAATTGATCACGTGGTTTAGATGACGCCATGTGAAGAGCATCGCGAACATTTAGAAGTAGAAGTTCCGCCTCTGAGATTTTTTCCAGTGGAACGGTAAATGTGCCCAACTTTGATATTGCTCTTAGAATATTTATATCGCGCAGGCCCCCTCGAGCCTCTTTGAGATCGGGTTCTAAGAGAAAAGCAAGTTCACCGCTCCGTTCTGTCCTTTCATATATTGACTCTCTAATCTCTGGAAAATATTTTTTGGTATTTGTTTGCCAGAGTTTTAATATTTTCTCATTTGCCTCATTTGTAATTTCAGGATTTCCAGCCAAGTGCCTTAAGTCAAGAGCGCCTAGTACTACTCGAACATCACTCCGGCCTATTTCTATTAGTTCACTAATAGTTCGAACGGAATGATCCACGGGAGTACCAGAACTCCAAAGTGGATAAAGAAAATCGGAAACAAATTCATCTAATTTTATATTTTTTATTCGATGGATAATTGTTATATCTAAGTCAGAACCTGGGGATAGTTCTCCCCGGCCATATCCACCAACCGACGCTAGCGCAATATCTTCAGTGGAGATCTTATGTTTAGCAGATGCTTCTAGAAATAATACAGAGAGGTCGCGATCCGCTTTATCACTACGTTCGCGACGCTCTCTTGTACTCATACCACTATCTTATTTAACTTGCTTATTTAATTAGTTTAAATCGCATCCGAGCCACGTTCACCGGTTCTAACTCGGACAACTGTATCCACTTGTGTTGACCAAACTTTTCCGTCACCAATGGAACCCGTAGATGCAGCTTTCACTATTGTTGTGATTGCACCTTCCGCATCTTTATCATCAACCAGAACCTCTAGGCGAAGTTTTGGAACGAGATCGATTGTGTATTCGGCACCACGATAAACCTCGGTATGTCCACGTTGTCTGCCAAAACCACTTGCTTCTGAAACGGTCATGCCGGTGATCCCAAAGGCTTGAAGTGCTGCCTTTACGTCATCCACTTTAAATGGCTTGATTATTGCTGTAATTAATTTCATTTTCGCTCCCTTTAATTAACGGTTTCATAAGCAGTCTCACCGTGCTGTGAGAGATCTAGACCCGAATATTCCGCTTCATCACTTATTCTCAGACCAATTGTCTTATCAAGAATCTTGCCAAGAATATATGTGACGATAAAGGAATATGCGACAACGGCTAGGACAGCAACTGTCTGGTGTTGCAATAATGACCAACTTCCACCATAAAAGATTCCATTTGCGCCAGCACTATTTGTCATCTTTGTAGCAAAGAATCCAATTGTTAAGGCTCCAAGTACTCCTCCAATTAGGTGGACAGCGACTACATCTAATGCATCATCAAACTTAAATTTATTTTTAAGTCCGACTGCAAGTGCGCAAATAACTCCCGCCAAGAATCCAATTGCAATTGATCCCATTGGACTTACGAATCCACATGCTGGAGTAATTGCAACAAGTCCAGCAACCGCTCCAGACGCGGCACCTAGAGTCGTTGCGTGTCCATCGCGGACTTTTTCAACGATTAACCATCCAAGCAATGCCGCACCAGTTGCAGTATTTGTATTTACAAAAGCGAAGGCAGATAGTGTGCTTGCACTTAATGCTGATCCGGCATTAAATCCAAACCAACCAAACCAGAGTAATCCGGCGCCTAGTAAGACAAAAGGAACGTTATGTGGCCGGAATCTCTGACTTGGCCACCCTTTTCTCTTTCCTAAGACAAGTACCAATGCAAGGGCTGCTGCGCCGGCATTTGCATGTACAACCGTTCCGCCTGCAAAATCTAAGGCACCTAATTTAAATAGCCAGCCACTTGGTGAGAAAACCCAATGTGCAACAGGTGCATAAACAATTACCAACCAGATTGCAGAAAATAAAGTCCAGGAACCAAATTTCAAACGATCTGCGGTTCCGCCAGTTATTAAGGCTGGAGTAATGATGGCAAACATTAATTGAAATGCACAGAAAACTAGCGGTGGAATTGTTAGTGATTCAAAGCCAGTTGCTTGTTGCCAGATATGGTTTAAACCAAACTGATGTAAATCTCCAATCCATTTTCCTTTTCCGTTGAACGCAAGACTATATACGCCCATTATCCAGAGAACGCTTACTACTCCCATAGTTACAAAATTTTGAGCAAGCATTCCCAGTACATTCTTCGAACGAACCATTCCGCCATAAAAGAATGCAAGCCCAGGTGTCATTAGTAGGACCAACGCAGCTGCAACGATAATCCAGGCCGTATCGCCAGTATTAAAATTCATAATCTCCCCTAAAGATATTAAGTACCTCGCCATTGAGTATGGGTGGAAGATTCTCAGTCTCGTATTTCAGAAGTTCATTTGAAATATTAAGAGGTGGTCAAAAAATGGGAGCTTTTGTTAAATATAGGTTACAGAAGACCCCTTAAATAAGAATCCGCATCAAATGGAGCAAAATCGGTCACCCGCTCACCAGTCCCAATAAATTTGATTGGGATTCCGGTCTCTTTCTCAATTGCAAGTGCGATTCCGCCTTTTGCACTTCCATCTAACTTGGTAAGAATTAACCCTGTTACAGCAACACTTTCAATAAATATCTTGGCCTGTGCCAATCCATTCTGTCCAGTAGTAGCGTCAATAACAAGTAGAACTTCATTTATGGGCGTGGACTTCTCAACTACTCTTTTAATCTTCCCAAGTTCATCCATTAATCCAATTTTTGTGTGGAGTCGTCCCGCAGTATCTATTACTAAATAATCCACACTAACTGCAATAGCTTGTCTGGCTCCATCAAAAGCAATTGCCGCTGGATCACTATTTGCTGGACCCGTAATAACTGGAATAGATAAGCGCTCACCCCAGGTTTGCAACTGTTCAATTGCTGCAGCACGGAAGGTATCTGCTGCAACGAGTAATACTTTTTTATTTTTACTTTTTAGTAATGCACTTAATTTCGCTGATGTTGTCGTTTTGCCTGTGCCGTTTACTCCTACTACTAGAACTGTCTGCAACTCCTCACCATGAGCCAGGGTGCGATCTCTTGGACTTAGCCAACTTCTAAGCGCATTAAGAACGGATTCCTCATCCTTAGATATCTTTGCAATTTCTAATAATTCTCTGACATTTGTAGCGCCAAGATCGGACTCAATTAATGCCTTCTCTATTTCACCAAGGTCAGAGGATGAAGTAAGCCCACTTTTGACTTTCTCTAATAGGCGCGAAAAAAGACCCATTTACTTAATTAAACGTTTTCGGATTCACGGATGCGCTGTGAAATAACTTCAGAGACGCCATCGCCCTTCATCGTTACACCGTAAAGCGCATCAGCAATCTCCATAGTGCGCTTCTGATGCGTGATGATAATTAGCTGTGATTTTTCACGTAGTTCATCAAAGACACCAAGTAGTCGACCTAGATTTGTGTCATCAAGTGCCGCTTCAACCTCATCCATAATATAGAACGGGCTTGGACGCGCCTTAAATATTGCAACAAGTAGTGCGACAGCAACTAAAGAGCGCTCGCCACCTGAAAGAAGAGAGAGTCTTTTTACGCGTTTTCCTGGAGGGCGAGCCTCAACATCTACTCCAGAGGTCGTTGGATCCTCAGGATTAGTAAGTATTAGTTTTCCATCTCCGCCCGGGAAGAGCCTTGCAAAAATTATTTCAAACTCGCGTGCAGTATCGCGGAAAGCATCGGTGAAAATCTCTTGTACTTTCTCATCTACCTCTTTAATAATGTCTAAAAGATCATTCTTAGTCTTTTTTAAATCCTCAAGTTGCTCTGCAAGGTAACGTAACCGTTCTTCAAGCGCTGAGTACTCTTCCAGAGCGAGTGGATTTATCTTTCCAAGTAAAGCAAGGGCTTTTTCCGCTTGAGCCAATCGCTTTTCTTGTTGGTCCCGGCGATATGGAATTAAAGGTCCAGGTACAAAATTTCCTTGATCATCTTCGTCAAAAGTTGGAACATCATTACTTGGTCCATACTCATTTAATAATGTAGGGACATCGACGCCAAGTTCTTCTACTGCACGGAGTTCAAGTTGTTCAATCTTCATTCGCTGCTCTTGACGAGCCATCTCATCTTTATGGACACTTGAAGTTAATACTTCTAACTCAGTTGTAAGTTCTCGACCCCGCACACGTAGTTGTAATAACTCACTCTCGCGTGAAGACCGTGATGATTCAAGTCGTTCCCGTTCATTTGTAGCTTTTGAAATAGAAACTTCAATTTGAATCAATGCTTCATAAGCAGCATCGGCAATAGCTTGCGCGGTAATTGCAGCCTGAGCTCTCTGTTCGCGCCGAGTCACTGCAAGAGTCGCACTCTCACGCTCATGTGCTGCGGCAACTTCGAGTGCTCTGGCTCGATCTGCTACTGCGTTTGCTCGCTCTTCCAAAGTTCTCACATTTAATCTAGCTTCAACTTCAATTGAACGGGCCGCAGAGACTTTTGACCTTAAATCTTCAAGATGAGTTAAATCTGGTTCTGCTGGAGCCTGATTTGATTCAAATTGGGCGATTGCTGCCTGAAGATCTACTTCATCCGATGATCGTTGTTCGGTTGCCTCAGTTAAAGAGTTTGTTAAACGTTCTAACTCATCATTAGCAGACTTTACATTTTGCCCAGCAATCGCAATCTGTTCCGCCAGTCCTGACATTTTTGCATCGGACTCATTTAATTTTGAGAGGGCGACATCAAAAATATTCTGACGGGAATTTAGGGTCTCTTCCGCGCGGGCAATATCAAATTTATACCTATCGCATTCAGCAGAAATAGTCTGTAACTCTGATTCAGTTTTCTCAATTAAAGAGGAAATTTCAATTGCAGATGAAGATGTAGGTGAGCCACCACGTATTCGATTTCGGCTTACTACATCACCATCACGGGTAATAGCTACAACAGTTGGTTCTGCAGCCAGTGCGCTCTCAGCTTCACTGAGATTTTCCACCGCAACAATTCCTTGCAGTAAATGTTTAATCGCATCTGAGATTTCAACTGAGGAAACGAGTGATGCAAGCGGAGTAAAACCTTGAGGAATAGCCCGGCTGATTCCCGTCAAACTACTATCGACCACCATCAATTCAGTACGGCCAGCAGAGTCGCGCTTTAGTAAATTTAATGCAGAGATTGCCGAGGCTACATCTGCAACAACTACTGAATCGGCAAGCGGCCCGAGCGCTGCAGAGACTGCCACTTCCCATCCTTTTGAAATGTTAATTAATGAAGCAAGACGTCCCCTAGATCTAATTCCACTTGAAAGAACCGTTGCAGATCCATCTTTAGAAACCAAACTCTCTTGTAACGCACGGAGTCTTCCTTCGAGTGTCGCTTTTGATTTGGATGAAGAAATTTCCTTCTCTCGAAGTGAATTTAAATCACGGCGTGCATTTTCAAGATTTGATTTTGCACTTTCAAATTCGCCATCTAGTCCTGGCTCTCCCGCATCTAGTGAAGCAATTTGAGTTTCGAGGATTGCATATTCCTCTTTAAATTTATTTAAACGTTCAAATGCTTGATCGCGCGCGTTTGTAAGGCGAGTGATTTCAGAGTTTGTTGCATCTATTCTTGAGCGGAGGCCATTGATATGTCCTTCTTGGCGGGCAGTACCTTCTCTTTGATCTGCAATTGCGCGCAGAGATGCCGAAACTAAATTCTCTTCGGCAGTTAATAGGGCATCAAGATTCTTTAATTCTTCTGAAACGGTTGCAAGTGCTCCTTTTGCAGTTGAAACTTCAGTTCGGATACCAAGTTCTTCTTCTCGAAGTATGGCAGCCTCGCGATCTAAGCTTTCTGGGTCTCGTCCCGATGCACGTGCTTCTTCAATTTCTTCTGATAAGAATCTTGCTCGCTCAGAAGCTAAGTTTTGAATTCCACGGAATTTTTCTCTACCAGCATTTAATTGGTAGTAATTTTCTTGCGCCCGAGTGAGTAATGGATTTTCAATTGCGGCTAATCGATCTAACTCTTCTTCTCGAAGTCTCGTCTCATTTAACTCTCGTTCAACTCCATCCCGACGTGCGCGAAGCGCAGTCTCGTCTGCAATTTCTGCATCTGCATTTGCATTAAGTTGGATTAAATCATCAGCTAAAAGTCGCAACCTTGAATCACGTACATCTGATTGAATTACTGACGCTTTACGTGCCACCTCTGCCTGTTTACCTAGAGGTTTTAATTGGCGTCGAAGCTCAACTGTTAAATCTTGAATTCTAGCGAAATTACCTTGCATTGAATCTAACTTGCGAAGAGCCTTCTCTTTACGTTTTCGGTGTTTTAAAACTCCAGCTGCTTCTTCAATATATGCACGTCGCTCTTCTGGATTTGCAAGGAGAATCCCATCTAATTGTCCTTGCCCAACAATTACGTGCATTTCGCGACCTATACCTGAATCGCTTAACAACTCTTGAATATCTAGTAATCGACTTGATTCACCATTAATCTGATATTCGCTTGCGCCGTTTCGGAAAAGGATTCTTGAAATGGTTACTTCTGTGTAATCAATGGGAAGTGAACCATCTGTATTATCAATCGTCACTGCAACTTCAGCGCGACCGAGTGGCGCTCTTCCAGAAGTTCCGGCGAAAATAACATCTTCCATCTTTCCGCCGCGGAGGGATTTCGCTCCCTGCTCGCCCAAAACCCATGAGAGAGCATCAATAACATTTGATTTTCCAGAGCCATTTGGTCCGACGACGCAGGTAATACCTGGTTCAAAATTGAGCGTAGTGCTCGAAGCGAAGGATTTAAAACCCTTCAGCGTCAGGCTCTTCAAATACATAGTCTCAACCTATCGGAAAGTTCGGTTACGACCCTTGATTTGCGAACTCTTGCCGCGCGGAATCGGTTGGCAATTAGGGCAGAAATGTGACGATCGATTGGCGAATGCCACACGTCGGATTAGTTTTCCACAGCGCTTGCAGGGCTCTCCTTCCAGGCCATAAACCCGAAGTGATCTTTCAAAATAACCACTTTCGCCATTTACATTCACATATAAATCATCAAATGAAGTGCCGCCGGCTTTTAGCGACTTCGCCATCACTTTCTTTGCTGCGGTAATAATATTTTTTATCTGAGTACTAGATAATTTTTCACATAGTTGCATTGGGTTTATTCGGGCATACCAGAGTGCTTCATCAGCATAAATATTTCCGATACCACTCATAATCTCTTGATTTAACAGGGCTCGCTTTATCTCAGTCTTGCGACTCAAATAATCCTCAATTACTGATTTCAATTTAAAGTTTGGATCAAATGGGTCTGGTGCAATATGTTGAACACTATTTGGTAAACCATTAATCAACTCTTCAACAGATAGCCAGCCAAAGGTTCGTTGGTCAACAAAATGTAAATCAGAATCGCCTAAATTAAGAATTGCTCGGGAATGAGCCTCTTTTGGTGCCTTGGCTGGCTTAAATTTGAACTGACCACTCATACCAAGATGTGCTACCAAAGCGAAATCTTTATCTAGTTCAAACCAGAGAAATTTGCCACGACGCTTTACTGATTGAATTTTTGAGCCCCTAATAGCAGAAATTGGCGCTATCGAATTCGAATTTGTCGCCCGCGGATGGAGTATTGCGACCCCATTAATTTTTCTTCCAACTGCGTGCTTTTCAAGGCCAAGCCTTACAGTCTCAACCTCCGGTAATTCAGGCATTTAATTTCAAATATGCAGCACGAGCAGCTGCTTGCTCGGCATCTCGCTTACTTTTTCCTTCACCACTTCCAATAACATTTCCATTTACTAAAACTTTTGCAGCAAAACTTTTATCGTGATCTGGACCAGATTCAGTAACTTGATACTCAGGTAGGCCAAGATTTTTTGCAGAGGTTAATTCTTGAAGCGCTGTCTTTCCATCAATTCCCATTCCTTGCGCCATAGCATCAGCAATTACCGGCTTAAACCAATTTAAGATGATTTTCGAAGTGGCTTCAAATCCATGTTCTAGATAGATCGCGCCTACTAACGCCTCAAGAGCATCTGCAAGTATTGAATTTTTATCTCTACCACCCGAGCTCTCCTCGCCTTTTCCAATTCGAAGAAAATCGCCGACTTTTAAATCTCGTGCGATTTGAGCGAGTGCTTTTGTATTTACAACTCCTGACCTAAGAGGTGAGAGTCTTGATTCATCCATATCAGGCAGTTGTTCATAAAGTTCTTGAGTAACAACTAAACCTAGAACGCTATCGCCTAAAAATTCCAAACGTTCATTTGTAGGAATTCCACCAGATTCATATGCAAATGAACGGTGAGTTAGCGCAAGATCAATTAACTCTGTTTTAACAGAAATTCCCAACGCTTTAATTAGCGCTGAGTACAAATCAAACCTCTAGAACTTGACGGCGGTTATATGTGCCGCAAGTTGGGCACGCAGTATGTTGCAACTTAGGTTGATTACATTGGCTGCAAGTAGAAGTAGCAGCAGGAGTTGTCTTCCATGCGCTACGACGATGGCGGGTACGTGCGCGAGACATTTTTCGCTTAGGTACTGGCATGGTGCGCTCCTTTAAAACTTAAAATATTTGAGGTGGTGATTCTAGGCGAAGGCCCCAAATTCTTAAAATCGACTAATTCTCCCGCTTATTTTCATTCGATAATCGCTCTGCGAGGTCTCCAAGTGCCGCCCATCTAGCATCGATTTTTTCATGTGCGTGATCTGGTGGGAGATTCTCAATTTTCTCACCACATTCTGGACAGAGTCCTTTGCAATCTGGTTTACAAAGAGGATTTAATGGAAGATTTAAAATTATTGCATCTCTAATCGGTCCATCTAAATCTATTTCATCGCCATCCATCTGACGGACTTCTAGTTCATCATCTTCTTCATCTTCGCTCTTTTTTACTTTATTTTTCTCTTTATGACGCCGATCTTTCTCGTACTCATATAACTCTTGGAAATCTTCTGAGATGTCGAACTCTAATTTATCTAGACAACGGCCACATTCCCCTATTGCTACCGATTCAATATGGGCAGAAGCCAGAACACCCTCTGATACTGATTCAATTTTTAAATCAATATCAATTGGTTCATCTTTACTTATAGCCAGAACATCAAATCCCAGTTCCCCATGATTTGTGATGTGCAGGTTATATTCCCGCATTTCGCCTGCTCTACGTGGCAAGTCATGCGTATTAAAGAGGAAGGGGCTACGAGCCATTTCTTATTTCTTATCGCTCAATTCAGTGAGGGCAGATTTAACGTCGATTCCAGCAAGACGCTCCCTTCCTTTGGTAATTGTGTCAAGAGTTTTATTAAGAATGACTTCAAGTGTTGCAAGTCTGGCATCGACATAAGCATCGATCTCCTCTTGCTGTGCCTCTGATTCATTATTGACTTCATCAATTATTTTTTTTGCCTCTTTTCTGGCTGCTGCAACTATTTCAGTTTGCGCCACCATGGATGAGACTTCTTCGCGAGCTTGGGCAATAAGTGCATCTGCACTTTCTTTTGCCTCTTTAATTAAACGTTCCTGTTCACGAAGTACCTTCATTGCTCGTTCCAAATCAGATGGGAGTGCCACCCGCGCCTGATCAAGAATCGCAAGTAGTTCACCTCTATGAATAATGCATGAAGCAGATAGTGGAACGCTCTTGGCCTCTTCAACCATAGTGATTGCCGATGCTAGTTTCTCAATTGCTTCCATATTTACCTCGCTACCCTCTTGTTTAAGCGACTTAAAATCTCTGCTGGGACATAGTTTGAAACATCCCCGCCATAACTTGCAACTTCCTTCACAAGTGAGGATGAGATGAAAGAGTGTTCAGGAGAAGTTGACATAAAAATAGTCTCGATATTCTTTAATTGCAGGTTTACCTGAGACATCTGCAATTCATAATCGAAATCAGTTACCGCACGCAACCCCTTAACAATCATAGAAATCCCATTTGCATGGCAATAATCAACAAGGAGCCCAGACCAAGAGTCAACTCTTACATTCTTATGCTTTGCAGTAACTTCTTTTATCATTTCAATACGCTCGTCAACGGTAAATAGCGTTGATTTAGTTTTATTTACGAGGACGGCAATTACTACTTCATCAAAACGGTTTGCTGCACGTTCAATAATATCTAAGTGGCCAAAAGTTATTGGGTCAAATGATCCAGGGCAGACAACTTTATTCACGGATTAAAGTTAGCAGAGTTGGTCCCATAGTAGATACTTCCCTGTCCATATCCGCGTACTTTTGTACCAACCAGCGGAGATGGCCAAATAAATTCTTTACTTTTGGACTCTCGTTCAACTGCAATTATTCCATCACTTTTTAAATAATTATTTTTCAGAATTGCTCGCAATAATTTCTCAATTTCTTTATTTGGAAGTTCATATGGTGGATCTAAAAAAATAATATCGAATTGTATTTCAGCTGGAACAGATAAATATTTACCTGCCCGCTCTGCATCTACTCTAAAAGTTCCGCTCACTCCATTTACAAGTTGAAAGTTTTTCTCTGCTATTTGCGCCGTACTTCTATCCTGCTCTACTGATTGAACGAAAGCAGCACCTCGTGAAAGTGCTTCAACTCCAACTGCTCCGGATCCAGAGAAGAGATCAAGAAATTTTAAATCCGAAATAGATCCAAATTCAGATTCCAAAGAAGAAAAAAGTCCTTCTCGGGCGCGATCCGAAGTAGGTCTCGTTCTCTCCGATGGTGAGTAAAGATTCTTACCTTTTGCACTTCCGCCAATAATTCTCATACTCACCCCTTATCTATAAATGAAGTCTCTTCTTGTTCTTTTAGTTTAAGAACCTCTGAAGCGAGAATCTTATTATTTGTAAGTTTTGGATCCTCTTCGATTATCTTGATTGCTACCTTTCTTGCACTCTCAATTACGGCCTCATCCCGCAAAACTTTAAGCAATCGAAGATGGGATTTCCTTCCTGATTGAGCACTTCCTAAAACATCGCCTTCCCGCCGTTGATCCAAATCAATTCTTGATAATTCAAATCCATCTAAAGTTCCAGCTACTGCATTTAACCTTTCCATTGCGACACTATCTTGAGCACTTCTAGAAACAAGAAGGCATAGACCAGGTACCTTTCCGCGACCGACTCGACCACGGAGTTGGTGAAGTTGTGAAACGCCAAATCTATCTGCATCCATAATTACCATTGTTGATGCATTTGGTACATCAACACCGACTTCAATTACCGTAGTTGAAACCAATACATCGATTTCGCCTTTAGAGAATGCATCCATCGTCTCTTCTTTAAGTTCAGAACTCTGTCTTCCATGCAAGGGCGCGATTCTCAATCCTTTTAATGGACCTGTTGCTAATTTTGGTGCTAGTCCTTCAACGCTCGCTAAATCTTCATCTAAATCCAAATCTTCAAGTGAATCTCCCATTAACTTGGCAATCGCAATATCTTTCTCACTAAATTTAACTTTTGTCTCACTGTTGTCAGAGATACGTGGCGCAACAATGTAAGCCTGATGACCCTTTCCAACTTCTTCCTTAATTCTCTCCCAAGCTCTCTCTAAATATTTTGGTTTCTCCAGTACCGGTATTACGTGAGTTGCAATTGGACTGCGACCACCCGGTAACTGCCGCAGCGTTGAAATATCAAGATCCCCGAAAATAGTCATCGCGACGGTACGCGGAATTGGAGTTGCAGTCATTACTAATAAGTGTGGTGGCACTTTTGCTTTCATACGAAGTGCATCGCGCTGTTCGACTCCAAAACGATGCTGCTCATCGACAATAACTAAGGCCAAATCTTTAAACTCAACTCCATCTTGGATCAATGCGTGAGTCCCCACAACGATGCCAACTTCACCACTTGCAATCCTTGCCAATTCCTTCTTCTTATTTTCTTTAGACATTGAACCAGTCAGAAGTGAGATTTGAGTTCCAAATTCGCCGCCAATAATTGTTCCGCCAAAAGCTAATTCACCAAGTAACTTCTCAATAGTTTTTCCATGTTGAACCGCAAGTACCTCAGTTGGTGCAAGTAATGCCGCCTGTCCGCCAGATTCAATAACTGAAAGAGCAGCACGTAATGCAATTACTGTTTTACCGGATCCAACTTCGCCTTGTAATAAGCGATGCATTGGATGGGCCTTCTGCATATCATTTTCAATTTCTTTAATGACTTCTATCTGGCCTTCGGTATATTCAAAGGGCAACATCGCTTCAAACTTTGCAACTAGGCCATCTGTAGAAATATTTCTTGGGGTAGCCGCTAAACCGGCAATCTCTGCCCGACGCTGCGCAAGTAGAAGTTGAAGTAGGAGCGCCTCATCAAAGGTTAAACGCTTTCTAGCGCTTTCGGCATCTGCAAGACTTTCTGGTGCATGGATTCGCTTTAAAGCTTCTTTTAAAGTTGGCAATTTCAACTCTTGGAGTATTGATTGGGGAATGAAGTCCTCCACATCATCTAGAGCATCAACTGCCAATTCAATACATTTGGTTAATTTCCAAGTCTGCATCTTGGAGGTAGTTGGATATACCGGGATGAATTTTCCCGCAAAGGATGCCGCTTCTTCATCGGGATTCTCACCATCGATAATCAAGTGATAATCCGGATGAGTTAACTGCGCCCTCCCCTTAAAGGTTCCGACTTTTCCGGCAAATAACCCTTGCGTTCCAGGCTTTAGAGCACGTTCCCGCCAAGGTTGATTAAAAAATGTGCATGACATTTTTGAAGTGCCATCTGTAATTATCACTTCTAAAAGATGTTTACTTTTTATATTTCGATGATTAACGGAGTCGATTGCGGCCAAAACAGTTGTTTCTTCACCATCAATTAATTCAGAAATATTTGAAAGTTCTCCTCTGACAACATATCGACGGGGGTAATAGCGAAGGAGATCTTCAACTGTTCTCATACCAAAGCTTTTTTCCAGAACTTCGGCTGTTTTGCCGCCAACAACTTTCGCGACGGAGTCCGATAGCTTGGCCATGCTCATATCTTCCCCAAGTTATGCGCTAATTAGGCGTAACCCACGCCTAGGAGGTAACCTTCTCGCCTTATTACGAAGTACGTAATCATTTTTTCTTAAAGGAGCTTCTCGTGGCCTCAAACTGCGATATCTGCGGCAAAGGACCAAGCTTCGGCAACAACGTTTCTCACTCAAATCGCAGAACTCGTCGTCGCTGGAATCCAAATATCCAACGCGTCCGTACATTTATCGGAGCAACACCAAAGCGCCAAAATGTTTGCTCATCATGCCTGAAGGCAGGAAAAGTAAGCCGCTAAATTCAATTTAAAAATGGCGCCAGCCGGGATTTTTAATCTCGCTGGCGCCATTTACTTTTACCTGATTTCCGGCGACTACTTCGCCAATTTCAAAGGCTCCTTCAGGAACAATCTCGTTTGTTCCTAGAAATGCATGATCCTCACCGCCGCTCAAAACCCAACTCCAGATATCTTCTTTCATTTCTAATGCCAATTTCTCTAATTCATAAAAACCTGGAATCTTTTTAATAATCTCGCCATCGAGAATCATTCCTACTTTGGACGCAGTGGCAATATGTGCGCATTCCGATAAGAGGCCGTCACTCACATCAGCCATAGAATTTATTCCGGCAAATTTAACTCCCATTGCATATGGGACCACCGGTTTTTTATGTAGAGATAAATATTTTGATTCGCGCACTCCAATTTTTAACTGAGCTAAGCCTGCAGCGCTAAAACCAGGTAAATTTGAGATGAAAACCTTATCTCCTACTTTCGCACCAGATCGTCTAACTGGTTTCTCGACTTCACCTATCGCAGCTATTGAAATTACCAATTCAGAAGCTTTTGAAATATCTCCGCCAACAACTGAGCAATTTACCAACTCTGCTTCAGCCTTAATTCCTCTCCCAAGCTCTTCAACTTCTTCTTTCGTTATTCCTTCAGGTAACCCAGCACTAACAAGGAGATATTTTGGAACTCCGCCCATCGCATAAATGTCTGCAAGGTTCGCTGCTGTAATTTTTCCCCCGATTTCCTTCAAAGTTGACCACTCTCGTTTGAAGTGGACACCTTCAACCGCCATATCGGTCGACATAACAATTTTCTTATTTGAAGGCGCTGCAACGGCACCATCATCACCAATCCCAATTATTAAATCAGGAGTGGGTTTATTGAAAATCGAGGCAAGAGCAGAGATCAATTCACTTTCACTCGCCATTGCGCCACCTTTCAAATTTTCCAGCCCTTTGACCCTTAAAAAAACTGCAATTCCAAGTTAACTCTATTGGTAGTAATCTAGCCCCGTTCAAATAGAGCGCTATGAACCTTACCTTGAGGAGTGAATATGTCAGTTCAGGTTTACATTCTTATTCAGACTGAAGTTGGGAAAGCGTCAAGCGTTGCCCGTTCTATTTCTCAAATTGCTGGCGTAACTCTCGCAGAGGGTGTTACTGGCCCTTACGATGTAATCATGCGTGCCGAGTCTTCATCTATGGAAGAACTTGGTCGAAGCATCCTAGGAAAGGTTCAGGCAATTCCAGGAATAACTAGAACCCTTACTTGTCCAGTCACTTCACATTAATTTTTTAAAGCATTTTCAATTAAAGTTGATATCAATTCTTTGTAAGTAATTCCCCCTGCTTCCCACATCCTTGGATACATAGAAGTAGAGGTAAAACCAGGCATGGTATTTATTTCATTGATTACAATCTCATCTTGATTGACAAAGAAATCAACTCGAGCGAGGCCTTTGCACTCAATCGCCTTAAATGCCTTTACAGCCATCTCTCTTATCTTCAAAGATATCTCATCGGAAAGAGGGGCGGGGATTAAAAGTTCGGTTGAACCATCTAAGTATTTAGCCTCAAAATCGTAAAACTCATGATCCCCAACAATTTTAATCTCTCCAACCGGTGAAGCAATTACTTCACCATCTTTCTCAAGTACAGCGCACTCAATTTCACGTCCGATGATTGCCTTCTCAACCAGCGCCTTATCATCGTATTGAAGAGCAAAATCGATAGCACGAGAAAGTTCTGATGCATTTTTTACCTTGCAAGTTCCCTTACTTGATCCTGAATTTGCAGGCTTTACAAATAGTGGGAATCCAAATGGATTAGCTACCTCAATTATTTTTTCAGGACTCTTATTCCAAACTTCCTTGCTTGCAACTATTCCGGGAGCAGTAGCTAGACCTTTAGATTTGAAAATTATTTTTGAAATAGATTTGTCCATACCATTTGCAGATGCATCAACTCCAGATCCCACATATGGAATTCCTACTTTTTCGGCATCTCTCTGAAATCCGCCATCTTCGCCATATGTTCCGTGAAGTACAGGAAAAAGGAGATCAACCTCCAATTTGGAAATTTCCGTAACTGGTAAGTTCTGAGAGATTTCAGGAAGTATTCCATTAACTATTTTCAATTGGTAATTCTCGCCAGGTAATACCCACTTGCCATTCTTTGTTATGCCAATTAAAACTGGTTGATATTTACTTCGATCGATTGCTCCTAGAACTCCACCTGCTGAGATACACGATATTTCATGTTCACTTGATACGCCGCCACAAACAATTCCAACTTTTATCAAATTTCAGCCGCCATACTTACAGTCATAATTCGATTCATGGCCTCACTTGGAGTTGACTTGGCAAGTACAACATCAGAAACATTTTCGATTATTGGTACTTCCACTCCAACTCGGTGAGCGAGTTCAAGAATCGCACTTGCTGAAGCAACCCCTTCAACAGTTTTTGCTACCTCAGCTTTTGCTTTATCCATAGAGCCACTTCTTCCAAGTGCCTCACCGAATGTACGGTTACGAGATAAGCCTGATCCGCAAGATGCTACTAAGTCACCCATCCCTGCAAGTCCGAGGAAAGTCAAAGGATTTGAACCATATGCATCACCAAAACGCGCGACTTCAGAAAGTCCTCTTGTAATAATCATTGATTGGGTATTTTCGCCAAGATCTAAACCAATTGCCATACCAACTGCAAGAGCAATAACACTCTTTGCCGCACCTGCTAATTCACAACCAACTAAATCATTAGAAGGATAAACCCGGAAATATGGCGTGGTGAATAATTCAATTATTTTTGATGAAATTTGCTCATTTGGTGCGGCCGCAACTGCTCCAGCAGGTTGGCGGAGTGATAATTCGCCAGCCAAGTTTGGACCAGTGATTAATCCAAGATTCGCCTCACCAATCTCTAATACTTCACAAACGACTTCAGTCATTCGTTTCTGAGTATTTGCTTCAATGCCTTTTAGAGTTGAAATAATTGGTAAATTCTTTGGAAAGCTCTCTTTCCATGCGGCCAAATTCTCTCGCAATGATTGTGCTGGAATTGCAAGAACGATTGATTGACCAAATGAGAATGCTTCAGAAATATCTGTAGTTGCCCGAATTGCACTAGGAAGATTAACTCCCGGAAGAAATTTCTTATTTGTATGAAGTGAATTTATTTCGCTAACTACTTCAGCATTTCTTCCCCAGACAAGAACATCCTGTCCAGCATCGACAAGTACTTGAGCAAGCGTGGTTCCCCAAGCGCCTGCACCGAGTACTGATACCTTATTCATCACTTCGCTTTCTTTGGATTTCCAAATCTTGGTAACCCAGATTCATGGGGGTCAAAAATAGTTGTAGGAGCGGATTCTCTCCTAATTCCCTCTAGAAGTTTGGTAATTTCTCGCATGATGTGAGCGGTTGCTTCCTTCATTGCCGCTGGGTCATCTGCCTGATCGTGCCACTTCGATAAATCAATTGGTTTCCCAGCAACCATTGAAACTTTATGACGTTTATACCAGCCAATCTTTTTGGAATATCTAGGAATGAAATTCTGATCTCCCCATTGTGCTACCGGAATAACTGGAGCGCCAGATTTAATTGCGATTCGTGCTGCGCCTGTCTTTGCGACCATTGGCCACAAATTCTCATCACGTGTCAGAGTGCCTTCGGGATAAACACCTACACAATGGCCAAGTTCTAATAATTTAACTGCAGATTCAATTGCATCAGATGCGCCATCACTTTCACGATGTACTGGGACTTGTCCTGCTTCTGAAATTATTCTGCCAATAATTGGGGCGCGAAATAGCGATTCTTTTCCTAAAAATCTAGCCGCTCTTCCATTCTTATATAAGAAATGGGCCAATACCAATGCATCTAAGTAACTAATGTGATTACTCACTATTAGAACCGGACCATTTTTTGGAATATTTTCCCCACCGTGCCAATCCCGCTTCAGCCAGATATTCAATAATCCAATTACTGGTTTTGCGAAAACTTTAAATGGCCAGTTACTTCCAAGTGGCTTGCCACTTGGCGGAGTAACTTCTATAAGTGGCATATCAAAATTCTATATTTAAAAAGGGCTAAGAAAATAAATAAGGGGACCAATTGGCCCCCTTATTTACAAAAAGAAATTTACTTTCTCTTCTTAGCCTTCTTCGCAGCCTTCTTTGCTGGCTTTGCTTTCTTTCCAGCTTTCTTCGCAGCCTTCTTTGCAGGCTTTGCAGCAGCTTTAGCTACTGGCTTTGGTGCCGCTTCAAGCTTACGTGCTCCTGAAATAACTTCCTTCAAAGACTTAGCTGGTAAGAAGCGAACCTTCTTACTTGCCTTAATTTGAATAGTCTCGCCAGTAAATGGGTTACGACCCTTACGAGCTGGACGATCTACTTTCTTGAATTTACCGAAATCATTAATCATTACATCTTCGCCCTTTGAAATATTGCGAACGATGGTGTCAAAAACGATCTCTACTGCGCGAGCTGCTTCCTTCTTATTGTTATCGAAGTGAGGAGCAAGCGCTGCGATGAACTGGGCCTTGTTCATTTTTCCCCTTTTTTACGCGTACAAATTAGGTTTTTCCTAACTTGCGGTGAAACTTACGCGCAAAAATAAGCGTTTTTCGCTATTTATCGCGGTGTGTCGCAATAAATAATTTAAAAAATAACTCTTTTTATGCGTAAAAAGTTAATTTTTTCACCAAACTCTAAATAAGTTATTGAGAGTTTGGTTAGGTTTACGAGAGAACTGGGAGCGTTTTTGGCTTAAAAGTTGGACGTTTTGACTCATAGGAATCAACATCTGAAATATTTTTAAGAGTTAATCCAATGTCGTCCAGACCTTCCATTAATCGCCAGCGGGTGTAATCATCGATTTCGAATCCAACGCTATTTCCATCCCATGAAACCGTCTTTGCCCCAAGATCTACCGTTACTTTTGTTGCAGGATTACTTTCAATTGCGCTCCAGAGTTTCTCGACTTCTGCCTGTGGCAGCACAACAGTAAGGAGCCCGGCCTTCTGTGAATTACCGCGGAAAATATCTGCAAAGCGGGAGGAGATTACGACTTTAAAACCATAGTTCTGTAGCGCCCAGACCGCATGCTCCCGAGAAGAGCCGGTACCGAAATCAACACCAGCAACAAGAACAGTTCCGTTTTTAAATTCTGGTTTGTTCAGCACAAAATCTGGATCATTTCGCCATGCAGCAAATAAACCATCTTCAAAACCGCTCTTTGTAACTCTTTTTAAATAAACCGCAGGAATTATCTGATCGGTATCAACATTTGAACGACGGAGTGGTACTGCAGTTCCGGTATGTGAAATAAATTTTTCCATTTTCTTCTCCTTACAAATCCGCCGGTGATGAGAGGGTTCCACGAAGTGCAGTTGCTGCTGCAACTAATGGACTTACTAGATGAGTACGGCCACCTTTACCTTGGCGCCCTTCAAAGTTTCGGTTGGAAGTTGAAGCCGCTCTCTCCTGTGGTTTTAATTGATCTGGATTCATTCCAAGGCACATTGAACAACCCGCCGTCCGCCATTCGGCGCCGGCATTAATGAAAACTTTATCTAAACCTTCTTCCTGCGCTTTTAGTCGGACCCGGGCAGATCCAGGTACGACAAGCATCCGAACTCCATTTGCAACTTTCTTACCTTTAATTATTTCTGCTGCGGCACGAAGATCTTCAATTCGACCATTTGTACAAGAGCCTAGAAATACAGTGTCCACCTTAATATCCTTAAATGGAGTTCCGGCAGTTAGGCCCATATATTCAAGTGCGCGCTCTGCAGCAATCTTCTCTTGCTCATCTTTAAAGTCAGCAGGATTTGGAACGACTCCATTTAATGGAAGCCCCTGTCCTGGATTGGTACCCCAAGTTATAAATGGTGAGAGTTCATCTGCATTTAAGTTAATTTCTTTATCAAACTTTGCATCGGAATCTGTCTGAAGTGTCTTCCAATAAGCAACTGCTTCTTCCCAGTCTGCCCCCTTTGGAGCATGTGGTTTATCTTTTAGGTAATCAAAAGTAGTTTGATCGGGTGCGATGAGACCTGCACGGGCACCGGCTTCAATTGACATATTGCAGACTGTCATACGTGCTTCCATTGATAGGGCACGGATTGCACTACCTCGGTATTCAAGAACATAACCTTGTCCGCCGCCGGTTCCAATCTTTGCAATTACTGCAAGGATAATATCTTTTGATGTAACTCCTGGATTTAATTTTCCTTCTACATTAATCGCCATTGTCTTAAATGGACGTAGTGGCAGAGTCTGAGTTGCTAAAACGTGCTCTACTTCTGAGGTTCCGATTCCAAATGCGAGCGCCCCAAATGCCCCATGAGTTGAAGTATGTGAATCGCCGCAGACAATTGTCATACCTGGTTGAGTAATTCCGAGTTGTGGCCCAACAACATGAACAATTCCTTGATCTAAATCGCCAAGTGAGTGGATACGGATTCCAAATTCGGCGCAGTTCTTACGTAATGTATCAACCTGTAATTTTGATACTGGATCAGCAATTGGCTTATCTATATCAATAGTTGGAACATTGTGATCTTCAGTAGCAATAGTTAAATCTGGGCGCCGAACTTTTCTTCCAGCAAGACGTAGCCCATCGAAAGCTTGTGGGCTAGTGACTTCATGAATGAGATGAAGGTCGATATATAGTAAATCTGGTTCGCCCTCAACATGACGAACAATATGATCAGACCAAATCTTTTCGGCTAACGTCTTTCCCATTTTTCCTTCCCAGAACTTGCATTTCAGATAGTGAGATGCAAGTATTACATCGTGGAACGTAAGAATAGCGGAGTTGGCGTATTAGATAAAGCCGTAAAAATTCTTGCCTGCCTTGAGTCAGGTCCACACTCACTATCCGAGTTGGTTGCAGCAACAAAGATTGCCCGTCCAACCGCCCACCGCCTGGCTACTGCCCTGGAATTTCACCGGTTGGTTTCAAGAGATTATTCCGGCCGTTTTATCTTGGGCCACCGAAACTCTGAACTGGCATCTGTTGCTGGCGAAGATAAATTGCTCTCGGTTGCTTCTCAAGCGCTTGCCGCTCTACGCGATGCAACTGGCGAATCGGCACAGCTCTACCGCCGCCAAGGTGATCAACGTATCTGTGTTGCAACTGCAGAGCGTCTCTCGGGATTACGAGATTCAGTTCCAACCGGATCTGTTCTAACTATGCAGGCAGGTTCTGCTGCTCAAATTCTTTTAGCTTGGGAAGATCCAGAGAAAATTCGACGTGGACTTCAAAATGCAAAATTCACTGCAACAATGCTGGCTGCAGATCGTCGCCGTGGCTGGGCACAATCAGTTGGCGAGCGCGAAGCAGGAGTAGCATCTGTTTCGGCACCAGTTCGTGGACCAAATGGAAAAGTTATTGCTGCAGTATCTATAAGTGGACCAGTTGAGAGATTAGGTCGCCAACCAGGACGGGTACATGCAGCAGCAGTTGTTGCAACTGCGGCGCGACTTACAGATTTCTTAGCTAAATAATTCAAACTAAATTTTTTAAACTCAATTTTTTAAACTCAATTTTTCACAGACCTAGGTTTTGGTAGCCCCGACGGGATTCGAACCCGCGTAGCTGGCTTGAGAAGCCAGAGTCCTAGGCCACTAGACGACGGGGCCATGATCTTGCGCTGGGGTACCAGGACTCGAACCTAGACACGCGGAACCAGAATCCGCTGGGCTGCCAATTACCCCATACCCCAATATTTAATTGAGGGGCTAAAGGATACCCTGCTTTAACCGAGTGATTGAACGCTCTTTGCCGAGTAGGGCCATCGACTCAAATAACGGTGGTGAAATGTGAGAACCTGTAACTGCCACACGTACGCTGCCAAAAGCAATACGTGGTTTTAAGCCAAGTCCATCTAATAATGCAGAACGAAGTACCGCTTCAATTTCAATATGATTCCAATTTGTAAGTGGCTCCAGTACTTCAAGTGTTTTCTTTAAAACATCCTGCGCCTGTGCTTCTTTCAATTTTGGTGCCTCTTGTGCATCAACTTCAAAGTTTTTAACAAATAAGAATTTAAGCATTGCGCTCGCCTCTGCAAGAGTGGCGATCCGCTCTTGAATGATTGGGACTGCAGATTTAACAACTTCAATTTCCTGCGCCGAGCCAGTAATCACATTATCTCGCTTTAAAAATGGCACTATCCGATCAGTTAAATCATCAACCGTTAATAAACGGATTTTATCTCCGTTTATTGCTTCTAATTTCTTCATATCAAAGCGTGCTGGACTTGAATGAACGCGTTCCACCGTAAATAGTTCAACCAATTGGTCCATCGTAATGTTCTCAACATCATCACCTGGAGACCAGCCAAGTAGTGCCAAATAATTACAGATTGCTTCAGGTAGAAATCCACGCTCGCGATACCATGCAATTGAGACTTCGCCATTTCGTTTAGATAACTTGGCATTATCTGTTCCCATGACGAATGGGAGATGGGCCATTACTGGGAAATCAGCCTCAACCTTCCCCATGGCTCGATAAACCTGGAATTGGCGGGGTGTTGAAGAGAGTAAATCTTCACCGCGAAGAATATGGGTGACATTCATTAAAACATCATCGACTGCAACAGCAAGTGTGTAGAGCGGAGAGCCATCTGCCCTTACCAATACGAAGTCAGGTACAAATTTATGATCAAAGGTAACTTCGCCACGAATTGCATCCTTAAAAGTTGTAATGCCATCTGGCATTCGCATTCGAACTACAGGCTTACGTCCCTCTGATTTATATCTTGCTAAATCTTCTGGTGAAATATTTCGACACTTTCCTGAATATCCAGGAGCAACATTTGCCGCCTTCTGCTTCTCTCTTTCTGCTTCCAGCTCTTCAGCAGAGCAGTAACAGTGGTAAGCGAAACCATCTGCAATAAATTGATCTGAAAATTTCTTATAAATATCCAAACGTTGGCTTTGTAAATATGGACCATTAGGTCCACCAACCTCAGGACCTTCATCCCAATTTAGACCAAGCCATTTTAAAGTCTCAATCGCAGCATTTATATATTCATCTGTTACGCGTTCACGATCTGTATCTTCAATTCGGAAAATAAATTTTCCCCCTGTGTGTCGGGCATAAGCCCAATCAAAAAGAGCAGTGCGAATATTTCCAACATGTAGGTCGCCAGTTGGAGATGGGGCGAATCTGACGCGAACTTCTTTATTTGGCACGAGGCGATACCTTATTGGAAAGAACTCCAATACCTTCAATCTCAACCGAAATTTCAGAACCCGCTGGCATTGGGCCAATTCCCGCAGGAGTTCCAGTAAGAATTACATCCCCAGGAAGTAGTGTCATTACCGAAGTAATAAATTCAATAATTGTAGGAATCTTAAAGATCATGGATGAAATTGATTCGGACTGCTTAATTTCCCCATTTAATTTGGTGATGATTTTCTGACTTGCAGGAGTAAATCCAGTTTCAATCCAAGGTCCAAGAGGACAGAATGTATCGAATCCTTTTCCTCGATTCCATTGTCCGTCTTTCTTCTGTAGATCACGTGCTGTTACATCATTTGCAATTGTGTAACCAAAAATTACATCTTCTGCCTTTGCGGCAGGTACATCCTTACAGATCCGGGAAATAACAATCGCCAATTCCCCCTCAAAGTCGACTCGCTCGGACATCCTTGGCCATTGAATTAAATCATTTGGACCAATCACGGAAGTGTTTGGTTTTAAGAAAATAATTGGCTCTTCCGGAACATCCATACCCATCTCTTTGGCATGGTCGGAATAATTTTTTCCAACACAGACAACCTTACTTCTCGGAATAACTGGGGCCAAGAGGCGAACGTCGGCCAATTTAACTTTTACTGAAGTTGGTTGAATTCCTGAATAAATTGGATCACCTTTAATTACAGTGATAATTTCACCATCGAGTTGTCCGTAAAGCGGATCATTTCCCAATTCTTTGGAATTAAGAGGTGAGAATCGCACGATACGCATTTGCAAATTCTACCTGCTATAAATTACTGAAGTGCGACCTCTTCGCCCGCCTCGGGCATTCTCTCAACTAAGAAAGTTGCGATTCTGTGACGCCTTCCTACTGGTCGTTCCGCTGTTAACTTAACACCGGCTATTGTGATGGTTGATCCTGGAATTGGAACTTTTCCAAGGGCTTTTGCAATTAAACCGCCAACGCTATCAACATCTTCAATTTCTTCTTCAGTAATTTCAATCTTCAATTCTTTTGCGAAATCTTCGATATTTAATTTTGCTGCAACTCTTGCAGTTGAGTCACTCAACCATTCGATTGGAGCCTCATCGTCATCATACTCATCAGCAATCTCTCCAACAATTTCCTCAATAATGTCCTCAATTGTAATTAGCCCAGCCGTTCCACCATATTCGTCTACAACTATCGCCATATGGATTTGATTACGCTGCATCTCTTTTAAAAGTTCAGAGGCGGTCTTATTTTCTGGCACGAATGTTGCCTTACGTAAATTATCTTCTACCAATTCACTCTGCTCACGTGCATGATCTTCTAGGACCCGTTTTGCTAAATCTTTTACATAGGCAATGCCAATTACGTTATCCAAATTATCCTTAATTACAGGAATACGGGTATATCCAGAGCGAAGTGCCAGCGAGAGTCCTTGGCGAAGGTTCTTATTTCCCTCAATCCAAACCATCTCTGTACGGGGAACCATCAACTCGCGAACTAGAGTTTCATCCAAATCAAAAACAGATTGGATCATTTCCCGTTCAGATTCTTCGACAAATCCACGAGCAGAGGCCTGGTCTACAACTTCTCTTAATTCCTCTTCATTAGATACCCTGCCTGCTTTAATTTGAAGGAGAATGTTCTTCAAGAATTTCTGAATCATGAGTTCATCCATTCTTTCAGAATTTTTTCTTGTAAATCAAACATCTCTTTCTCTTCATTTTTTTCAGCGTGGTCAAAACCTAGGAGATGGAGAATGCCGTGAATAGTTAATAGTGCCAATTCTGCCGCTACGGTTGACTTTGCCTGTTTAGCTGCAAACTCTGGACATAAGACAATATCGCCAATAATTCCTGGACCATCTGCTGCAGAGAAAGGTTTTAATTCATCCATTGGAAAAGAAAGGACGTCAGTAGGACCTGGCAGATCCATCCATTCAATATGTAATTTCTCCATCTCAGCTTCATCAACAAGTGTGATACTTAAATCTGAATCTGGATGTATTCCCATTTTCGCCAATGCGAATTTAGCGACGCTAGAGATCTGATTCTCATCAGCTTGTGCAGCGGAATTGTTGGTGAGTTCTATACCCATTTGCCTAGCCTTTGGCTAGCGGTCACCACGCGATCTAATTGGATGAGGTTTACTCTTTTTATCTTCAAATTTCTCATAAGCAGTGACTATATCGCCGACCAATCGATTACGTACAACATCTTCGGCCTCTAAATTTATAAAGGTGATGTCATCAACTCCATCCAATATCTCATGAACAACTTTTATTCCAGATTGGGCACCATTTGGTAAATCAATCTGCGTTGCGTCACCTGTAATAACCATCTTTGAATTAAAACCTAGGCGGGTTAAGAACATTTTCATCTGTTCCGCCGAAGTATTCTGAGCTTCATCAAGAATAATAAAAGCATCATTTAATGTTCGGCCACGCATATAAGCAAGTGGCGCAATCTCGATGATTCCATTTGTTATTAAACGTGGAATTGAATCCTGATCAATCATGTCGTGTAAGGCATCAAATAAGGGACGAAGATAGGGATCAATCTTCTCTTGCAAAGTACCTGGGAGAAAACCGAGTCGCTCTCCTGCCTCAACTGCAGGCCGCGTCAGAATAATTCGATTTATCTGTTTTGCCTGAAGCGCCTGCACAGCCTTAGCCATTGCTAAGTAAGTCTTTCCAGTACCAGCTGGGCCAATTCCAAAAGTAATTGTGTTCTGATCAATTGCTTCGACATAACGCTTCTGATTTGCCGTCTTAGGTCGAATAGTTTTTCCGCGGTTAGAGAGAATATTTAACGATAAAACTTCGGCTGGGTGATATTGCGGATCATTATTAAACATCGCAAGTGCCCGTAAAACGGTATCTTCGTTTAATACTTGTCCGCCACGAAGTAGAACTAAGAATTCCTTTAAGACCTCTTCAAATCTCTTTACTTCAGTTGCGAGGCCCGTTGCATGGATCTCGTTACCACGCACAGTAATTGCAATATTTGGGAAAGCGCCTTCCAAAATTTTTATGTAAGAATCATTAGGCCCAACAAGTGAGACCATAGGGATTGCAGACGGGATTGCTATATTGATTCGATCCATTAACTAAATACTAACTTTAACCAGGTGGCCAGGCGAACTTACGGCCGCCAAGTAGATGTAAATGTGCGTGAAATACGGTTTGGCCAGCGTCCGCACCGGTGTTGAAGACAGTTCGGAAGCTCGCTAAACCTTTACTAGCGGAGATTTCTTTCGCTACTTTAAAAATCTCTGCAATCGTTGAACTCTCAGCCTCTGCCAACTCCGGACCATTGGCAAAGTGATTTTTTGGAATTATCAATACATGAGTAGGTGCTTGCGGATTAATATCATTAATCGCAAATACATTATCGGATTCATAAAGAAATTCAACCGGGATTTCTTTTCTGGCAAATTTACAGAAAAGACAGTCCGAATTTTCCTGATTAGTCATATCTACCATCGTCCTAGCAATGTGGATATCGCAGCAAGCGAGAATCCACCAGCATGCGCACTTCGGAAAATCGCTTCACCCATTTGAGCAACTCTCGCACCGGATTTCTCAAAAAGTGAGAGCTCATTTTCTGTAATACCGCCTTCGGGTCCAATTACAAGAACAATTTCGTCTAAATCTGCCATCTTCTCTGAAATTATTTTTGAAAGTTTGACTCCGCCGCTTTCATGTAAAACTATTACCGCAAATGATCCTGCTTTCTTATCAAGAAATTCTCGAATATCAACTTCATCACCAATTTTAGGAATAATAAATCGCTTTGCCTGCTTTGCTGAAGCGAATGCAGCACTCTCCCATTTTTCACGTGAATCTTTCTGCCATTTCGAAATTGAACGAGATGCAGACCAAGGGATAATTTCATCAGCGCCAGCTTCGACCATCAACTCGATAGCTTCCTTAAGGCGATCTGATTTTGGAATTCCTTGAAGTACAGTCAATTTTGGACTCTGATAATTCTGCTTGTTACGTTCTTTAATTATTACTTCAAATTTTTTCCGAGTTATATCGCCAACTACACCTAGAACCCAGTTACCCAAACCATCCGAAACCTGAACTTCCTCATCCTTCTCAATCCTTAAAACTGAAATCGCGTGGTGCGCTTCACTATCTTCAACTACCAAACGATTGGCATTTGGAATCTCTGGGATAAAAAATAAATGTGGCATTAGCTATTAAATGCATCCCGCATGCGCTCAAAAAAACCTTTACCAGATTTCTCATTATTCTTGTGAATTATTACTTGCTCTAATTTCTCGCCACGAGATTTAGCTAATTTCTTAATGAGCTCTTCCTGTTCTCCATTTAATTTATTTGGAGTTGTGACTTCAATATGAACAATTAAATCTCCGCGGCCATGACCTCGTAATTTGGTTATCCCAAGATCTTTCAAGGTGACATTTGCACCACTCATGGTTCCAGACTTTATATGTACTTCCTTCATGCCATCTAGAGTTTCAACAGAAACGTCTGCGCCGAGTGCTGCTGAAGTCATTGGAACTTCAATTGACATATGTAGATTGTTTCCGTCGCGAATCAAAAATTCATGTGGTCTTTCAATAATTTCAACATATAAATCTCCAGCAGGACCACCACCTGGACCAACTTCGCCGGCTCCGGACATTTGAATACGATTTCCAGTTTCTACTCCGGCCGGAATTTCAACATTAATTTTCTTCTTGCTTCTAACTCTTCCCTCACCTGCACACTCTGGGCAAGGATTTGTAATTACAGTTCCATAACCTTGGCAAGAATTACAAGGACGACTTGTCATTACCTGTCCAATAATTGAACGTGTTACATGGGAAACTTCCCCACGTCCTTTACAAATATCGCAAATTTTTGGCTTTGATCCATTTGCTGAACCTGAACCAGTACATTTTTCACAGAGCACTGCGGTTTCAACACTCAATTCACGAGAACAGCCAAAGCAGGCCTCTGCCAAATCAAGTTCAACTCTTATTAATGCATCTTGCCCGGCACGCATTCTGGTTCTAGGACCTCGTTGAGAAGTTCCGCCACCAAAGAATGCATCCATGATGTCACCGAAACCAAATCCACCGCCACCAAATCCGCTATTAGAAAATGGATCGCCACCTAAGTCATAACGTTGACGCTTATCAGGATCGCTTAATACTTCATATGCTGTTGTAATCTCTTTGAATTTTTCCCCTGCAGATGGATCTGAATTGACGTCAGGATGATATTCGCGCGCAAGCTTTCGATAAACTTTTTTTATCTCATCAAAAGAAGCATCCCGATCGACGCCAAGTACGGCATAGTGATCTAAATTATTAGCCATAGTTAAAAGAGAATTGATCTGACAATTCGATCTGCAACTAATCGGCCTTGTACCGTTAGTGCCAAGCGACCAGACTGCCAGGCTTCAATATCTAGCTCTCCTCCTTCTAAATATTGCTCGGCGTTTTTCAATTGGGCGGATTTTAGCGAAGCCTTTTGGATGCCGCTGGGCATTCGAATTTCAAGCATAACTCGCTCACTCTCCATCTCCTCAATACTTAACATCTCACTACCAGCAACTGGATTTCCCGAAGTCAGAGCAGTTCGGTAAGAATTTGGATGTTTAATATTCCAGAACCGCTCACCATCTATATGTGAATGTGAACCAGGTCCAAGGCCCCACCAGTTATGACCTTTCCAATAGGCAATATTGTGTCTGCATTCAGATCCTGGTTTTGACCAATTACTTAACTCATACCAATGTAGACCTGCGCTAGTAAATTCCTTATCCGCAATAAGATATTTTTCTGCGGTTTCACCATCATCTGGTACTTCAAATTCTCTCCGCTTTACTTGATTAGCAAGTTTGGTCCCCTCTTCAAGAATCAGGGCATATGCAGAGATGTGAGTAATCGGAAGTTCTAAGGCACTTTTAATACTCGCTCTCCAGTCTTCAATACTCTCACCTGGAGTTCCGTAAATTAGATCTAAGTTAATTTCTTCAAATCCTGCTGATTTAGCTCCAGTTACTGCCTTGGATACGTTCTCAGGATTGTGTGTCCTATCTAAGACTTTAAGTACGTGAGTGACTGAACTCTGCATTCCAAATGAAATTCTATTGATACCAATACTCCGCAACTCTCCCAATTTTTCTGGGGTTACTGAATCCGGGTTAGCCTCAATCGTAATTTCAATGTCGTTTTTAAAACCAAAATTATTCTTTAAGTGGTTAAGAAGTCTTTCCAAGTCGGTCGGTTCTAGAAGGGTGGGTGTTCCACCACCAATAAAAATAGTTGAGATTTCATTGTTGATACGGGATTTAGCAATTTCACTCTCTTTAATCAATTGGTCGACATAACCAAAGGAGACAGATTTCAAATCTCCATTTAATTCAGATGGAGTGTAGGTATTGAAATCACAGTAACCACACCGCTTTACGCAGTATGGAACATGAATATAAAAAGATAGTGGCGAAGTTGCCACTTACTTCTTACTCTTTTCAGGATCAGCGTTTGTTGAAAGTGCGGCAATAAAGGCTTCCTGTGGAACTTCTACCTTTCCAACCATCTTCATCCGCTTCTTTCCTTCTTTCTGCTTTTCAAGGAGTTTTCGTTTACGAGTGATATCGCCACCGTAGCATTTTGCTAGAACGTCTTTACGGATCGCTCTAATATTTTCGCGGGCAATAATTCGCGAACCAATGGCGGCTTGAATTGGAACTTCAAATTGTTGCCTTGGAATTAACTCCCGTAATTTTCCAGTCATCATTACGCCATATGCGTAAGCCTTATCTTTATGAACAATTGCAGAGAAAGCATCGACAGTCTCGCCTTGTAACAGAATATCCACTTTCACTAAATCTGCAGGCGCCTCTCCTGTTGTCTCATAATCTAGTGACGCGTAGCCACGTGTGCGTGATTTTAAATTATCGAAGAAATCAAAGACGATTTCACCTAGTGGCAGCGTGTAGCGAATTTCTACTCGATCTTCAGATAAATAATCCATACCGAGTAATACACCACGACGATCCTGACAGAGTTCCATGATTGAACCAATAAATTCTGTTGGTGAAAGTATTGTTGCACGAACGATCGGTTCATAAACTTCATCAATCTTTGCCTCCGGATACTCCGAAGGATTTGTCACGACTATTTCTTTACCATCATCTTGCTTCACTCGATAAACCACGTTGGGCGCTGTTGAAATTAAGGATAGGCCTGCTTCACGCTCGAGTCGCTCTCGAACAATTTCCATATGAAGTAGTCCAAGGAAGCCGCAACGGAATCCAAAACCGAGAGCGGCAGAAGTTTCTGGTTCATAAACAAGAGCAGCATCATTTAATTGCAATTTATCTAATGCTTCACGGAGTAATGGGTAATCGGCACCATCAATTGGATAGAGACCGGAAAAAACCATAGGTTTTGGATCTTTATAACCAGAAAGAGGTTCTTTTGCTGGGCGGTTGTAATTTGTAACCGTATCACCAACTCGGGATTGCCTTACATCTTTAACGCCAGTTATTAAATATCCAACCTCTCCTACACCTAAACCGTTTGACGCAACTGGTTCTGGTGAAATAACACCCACTTCTAACATTTCATGCCTTGCTCCAGTTGAAATCATCTGAATCTGATCTCTTGTGCTTAAATGTCCATCAACAACTCGAACATAAGTTACGACGCCACGATATGTGTCATAAACAGAATCAAAAATTAAGGCACGGGCAGGTGCATCTGGATCACCAACAGGAGGAGGTATCTGAGCAACAATTTGATCCAATAATTCTTCAACGCCATCGCCAGTCTTTCCTGAGACACGGAGACAATCTTCTGGCTTACAGCCAATTAATTTGGCTAGTTCCGCTGCAAACTTATCTGGCTGTGCTGCAGGTAAATCGATTTTATTTAAGACTGGAATAATTGTTAAATTATTTTCCATTGCTAAATAAAGATTTGCCAGTGTCTGCGCTTCAATTCCTTGAGCACAATCAACTAAGAGAATCGCGCCTTCACATGCCGCAAGTGAACGTGAAACTTCATAAGTAAAATCAACGTGACCTGGGGTATCGATCATATTAAGGATGTAATCCTTATTATCAATTCCAGATTTCCAAGGTAGGCGAACTGCTTGGGATTTAATTGTGATGCCGCGTTCTCTCTCAATATCCATTCGATCTAGATATTGGGCTCGCATATTCCGTTGCTCAACCACTTCAGTTATTTGAAGCATTCTGTCGGCAAGTGTTGATTTGCCATGGTCAATATGGGCAATGATGCAGAAATTACGAATCTGTTTTGGATTTGTAGCTGCAGGCTGTGGTGCCTTTGCTAAGTTAATTGCAGGCACTTATCGCACCAGCCTTAAATTAAGTAAGTTTTTACTTCGCCGAAGATGATTTAGCCGCTTTGTTGGCAGCCTTCGCCAATGCAGACTTCTTATTTGCAGCATTGTTGCGATGTAGCACGCCACTTGATACTGCCTCATCTAGTTTCTTATTTGCAGCAATCAATTCAGTATTAATTGCCTTTGAATCTCCAGCAGCAACAGCGTCACGGAAGCGACGAACCGCAGTTTTTATTGCTGAGCGAGCTGACTTATTACGTAGTTCAGCCTTCTCATTAGTGCGGATGCGCTTAATCTGAGACTTAATGTTTGCCACTTATGAATTCCTTTTTCTAAAATCAAATAACTGCCGTTAAGTGTCAGAGATTACCAGCGTGGCCGAAGCCCCTCAAAATCGAGCTATTTTCTTGCGGTAATAGAGATGATTGCCCGCTCTAAAGAGTGGATTGGGTCCGCTGCAGCACCTTTTATATCGGCATCGGCCTGTGCCACCGCAATTACTGCGCCAGCAAGAGTGGATGGCGTCCAGTGATTAAGTTGCTTACGTGCTTTATCAATTTGCCAAGGCGCCATTGCTAGTGATGATGCCAATTCAAATGAACTTACGCCGCGAGTTGCACCACTTACCTTGCCAAGTGCTCGTAACGAAGAACCTAATGCTGCGGTGATTAGAACTGGATCTACTCCTGTTTGTAGAGCATGTCTTAATGCAATTAATGCCGCTTCTCGCTTTCCATCTAGTGCGGCATCTGCAACATCATAACCAGTAGTTTCTATTCGCCCCTGCTGAAATTTCTCAACATCATCTTCATCAATTGGCTGATTGCCTGGTACATCTGTAGCAAGTTGCGAAATGGCACCACTCATTTCACGAAGATCACTCCCCAATGAATTTAATAATGCCTGTGCACCGCCTGGAGTTACCTTTCGGCCAAATCGCTTAAATTCATTATGAATGAAATCAGCCTTCTCGCTCTCTTTCTTAATTACCTCACACGGAATAGTTTTTGGCTTTAATTTCTTAATTTTTTCAAGAAGAGCTTTCCCTTTGACTCCGCCTTTATGCCAGAGTACGAGATCTAAATTCTCATCTTTTATTTCTAGTGCTTCGGCTAATTCGTCACTAACCTCGGCTGATAAATCTTGAATCCCTTTAATTACTACAACTCGGTTCTCACCAAAGAGAGATGGTGCAAGTGCATCAGTAATGGCACCGATTTCTATATCTGTTCCATCAAATTGGGTTATTACTGAATCTTTATTCTCGGCCATAGATTTAAAGATTGCGCGGTCGGCTAGTAGTTCTTCACCGCCAAGAAGTAGCGTTATCCCCACGAAATATCCCACCAATCTGATTTCTTAGTTCTGATACTAAGGGATGGGTCAACTGAAATTGCACCATCCTGATCGGTGCGTAAAACTCGTGAGCCCAAATTGCGAAGAAGTGAAATAGTTTTCAATGCCGGATGCCCATATCTATTGCCGACACCAACACTTATCAGAGAGATTTTTGGATGAACCTGCTCAAGTAAAGGAGGAAATTGATATGCCGAACCATGATGTGGAACTTTGAGAATATCAACTTCACTTAAACGATTACTTCGGAAGATCTCCTCCTGGACGGGAGGTTCGATATCACCAGTTGCAAATATTTTTAAATTGTTTACGGAAATTAAGAGTGCAATACTCGAATTATTAATACTTGATCCATCGCCTGGAAGCGCTTGGTAAGAATCAAAACTCTGTCTTGGCCAAAGTACTTGGATTTTCACTTCTCCTTTATTGCTTGCGAACTCAACATGATTACCTACTATTGGAAAGAATTCTCTTTTGCCACGTAAGGCCTTTAAAGTTATTTCACGTTCGATAAACGGCGCGGTATAACTTGTTAACCAGACCTGTCCAATTTTTCGATTATTGATTGCACCATTTAGGCCACCAACATGGTCGGCATGAAAATGCGTCAAGACAAGTAATGGGATTGAATTAATTCCTAGATTGCGTAGGCAATTATCAATTAATTTCTCGTCAGGTCCAGCATCTATAAGTATTCCTTCTCCTCTACCAAGATTAATTACAAGACCGTCACCTTGTCCGACATCACAATTGACTACTTCCCAATTTTTTCCAGGAAATTGAGTATGTATAAGAAAATAAAAAATGATAATAGGGATAAGGACAACCGCCGCAAATTTGTAATTAAAACGAATTAAAAGGATTAAAGCAAGAATAATAAAAGCTCCTAGAAAGGATTTAGGAAGTTTCAGAACTGGAAAACCTGCGCCAAAATGTGCAATAAATGCCAAGGCAGCTGCAAGTGGTCCAATTAAAGTTAAGAGAATTGGTGCAGTTATTGGAATCAGTGCTGCAACAAAACCAAGCACTGTTATTGGTGCAACTAATGGTGATGCTGCGAGATTGGCCGGAATACTAACAAGCGATAATGTTCCTGATATTGCAATAATTACTGGCGTACACATAATTGTTGCTGCAATAGGAATTGCTAGTGGTTCTGGAAAAGGTAATTTGGGAGCAATCAGAATAATTCCTGCTGTTGCGCCTACCGAGAGAGCAAAGCCAGGATCAATTGCCTGAAACGGGTCAATTAATATTAAGAGTGTAATTGCGGCGCCAAGAGATGCGATGGCTCTAACCCTCAATCCTTTTGCTGATGCGATTAAAGCAATCGCAGTCATTACTCCAGCCCGTGCCACCGAAGGTGAAGGTCTGACTAAAAATATGAAGAGGGTAAGAACAATTCCCGTAACAACAAGTCGAAATTTTAATTTTGGGATAGCGCGACGAAGGAACCACGATAAGAAGGCAGCGATAATTGCAAAATTTTCACCGCTTACAGCAGTTAAATGAGTAAGTCCTACGCGGCGCATCTGCGATACAAAGCGCTCACTCTCAAGTTTTGTATCACCAAGAACTAATCCAGGAATAAGCGAACCGGCATCACCATGAATTCGTTCTGATTCTTTTCTAAATCTCTCTCTAATTTTTTCAGTCACAGAGAAAATTGGTTTTGCCTTTGAAATTATCCTCACATCCTTTGCAAATACAAGTGCGGCGCTCCTCACCTCTTTACTTGCTACAGAGTGCCCGGTGATTTTCACCTTTTCGCCAATCAACAGGGTCAAATGCTTCTTTGATACGACTCGTACCGGCAGATGTACAGATTTCTGATTAATTGATTCGGTAGAAAGTAGGAAGGAATTCTTTGCTGATGGCTCGCTTTTGATTGTTCCGACAATCTCAACTGAACCGAAATTCTTAGTTAAATAATTATGATGTAGGGCAAATTCTCTAACGCCTATCCCGCCAGCTCCAACTAATATTGCAATTAGAAGAATTGGCGTAAGGAACTTACGACCACTAAGCAGAAGAAGTGAAAGTAAAGCAAAGTTAATTGGCCAACTAATTAATCCAATTACGGAGGTGCCTAGCCAGATAGCACCACCAATATAGAGAACTCTTAGATTCTGATCTGGTTCTGCAGTGCGTTGAATTTACTTGCCCCCATGCCAGAGACTTTTCGGAGATCTTCAATAGAT